>NZ_QWLE01000177.1:0-1022 GCF_009917365.1 Neglectibacter sp. X4
AACGCCCTGAGCGAAGCGGGCCGCGGGCCGATGATGGTAGGCACCATCATCGGGCTTACGGGCTGGCCCTGGACGGCACGCTCCGTTCGTTCCCAGGTGCTGTCCCTGCGCAACCGGGACCACGTGAACCTGTCAAAGCTTTCAGGGCACAGCATGCCCCGGATTATTATCCAGGACATCCTGCCTTATGTGGCGTCCTACGTGGTGATGGCGCTGATCCTGCAAATCTCTTCTGGCATCCTGGCGGAAGCGCAGCTTTCCATGCTGGGCCTTGGGCCTTCCAACTCCACAACCAGCACCCTGGGCATTATGATGAACTGGGCGCAGAACTTCCAGGCGATCCAGGGCGGAAGCTGGTGGGCATTCGTGCCGGTGGTGCTGTCCGTAGCGATAATCTCATTCTCGCTGAACCTGATGAATACGGGGTTAGACCAGGTGTTCAACCCGCAGCTTCGCGACTAACCGGGAGGATAGAACATGGGAAAAGTAATGCTGGAAGTAAAAGACTTAAAGACGAAGTATGTGACACGTTTTAAAGAGGACGTGTTCGCGGTGGACGGGGTATCCTTGAAGATCGAGGAGGGCAAGTCCCTAGGCGTGGCGGGGGAATCCGGCTGCGGCAAGTCCACCCTGGCCCTGAGCCTGATGGGATACTACTTCGCGCCCCTGCACTATATCAGCGGTGAGATTATCATTGACGGGCAGAACATCTCCGGGATGAAGCCGGACGAGGTGCGCAAGAAGATACTGGGGACGGAGATCGCCTACATCCCCCAGGCCGCCATGAACGCTTTGAACCCCACCCAGAAGATCATCCGCTTTATAGAGGACGTTATCCGCGTCCACGACAAGAGCCTGAGCAAAAAAGACATCTATGATATGGCGGTGGAGCGCTTCCGCATCCTGGGCCTGCCCCCGGAGGTGCTGCAGAAGCATGCGGTGGAGCTGTCCGGCGGCATGAAGCAGAGGACGGTTATCGCCATCTCCACCATCCTGTCGCCGAAGGTGCTGATAGCGGACGA
>NZ_QWLE01000178.1:0-1017 GCF_009917365.1 Neglectibacter sp. X4
GAACTAACAGAGAACAAATAGAGAACACGCTCACTAAGGGACATATTCGTTATGTCCCTTTTTTAATGCCAAAAAGGAGAATAATTATATGAGATTTCAGGTCGAGATAACACAAAAGATGGCAGCCGTTGTAGAGATAAATGCACCAGATGAGGATGCTGCTTTGCAAGAGGCGAATGAAATGATATCTAAAGATATAATTTCTTCAGATTCTTTTCATATGGAGGAAGCAGCTGCTGTGATAAAACAGTCAGATAACATTCTGATATTTACTAGGCCTGCAAACGGAAGGTTGCAAAGAAAGTTTTGACTTATATTTTGTCCCATGATGGGACGGAGAGGAAATGTCCCACTGTGGGACGGAAAGGAAGAAAAAGCATGGGAAAAGTAATTGCTGTAGCAAACCAAAAGGGCGGCGTTGGAAAAACAACAACCGCGGCAGCGTTGGGGGATATGTTAAATCATGCTGGGTTCAAGGTTCTGCTGATAGATATGGATGGACAGGCTAATCTGACATATAACATGGGTATTGAACGACCAGATAAACTGTCGCATACAGTTACAGATTTGATTATGGCAAAGGCAAATGGAGAGGCAGCAGAGTATAATGCAGTTGAATTTGTCTTAAAACCTGGAATAAGCCTTTTTCCGGCAAATATAGTTCTATCAGGGCTGGAAATGTCGTTAATTAACGCATTCCAGCGAGAACAGATTTTGCGGCTGATTATTAACGATATTCGAGATCAATATGATTATATTATCGTTGATACATCACCTTCGCTGGGGTTATTGACAATTAACAGTCTAGTTGCAGTTGATGAGGTAGTCATCCCAGTACAGGCACAGGTTTTTGCAGTTAAAGGGATGGAGCAGTTGTTTAAGTCAATATCTCTTGCAAAACGGATTAATCCAGATCTGCAGATTGCGGGAATCCTGCTTACGATGGTAGACGGCCGCAGCGGAAGTCAAAAAGATACTGTGTTGCAGCTTGATGCAGCCTTTGGAAATACCATACCC
>NZ_QWLE01000179.1:0-1013 GCF_009917365.1 Neglectibacter sp. X4
TTGATTGCTTCTCCAAAAGGCATAAAGTCAAAAGTTTCTGGTACTTCATTCATAAAGCATCACCTCATTTTTCGTAAAAGTTCATACAGATATTTTACGGAAATCAAAGTTCTTATGAAACGAGGTGACATTTCTACATATAGGATATATGAGTTCCTATGTATAGAAGTGAAAGAACTATCCCCTCTTTTTTATCCCCTTGCATAGAGTTGTTATTATTCTTTATAGCGTATATAATAATAATCGCAATCAAAATATGATGCGGAAATTGCAGAGATACCTTGAATTTATACGGCGATTAGGAAAATCTTAACCATTTCTTATTGGAAAGTGCAGGATTGCTTATGTGCAATTTAGTAAAATAGAACAAAAGGAAAGGAATGGACTGATATGGAGAATAAAATACTGATTGTAGATGATGAACAGGAAATAGCAGACCTTGTTTCCCTTTATCTTGAAAATGAGAATTTTACTGTATATAAATTTTATAACGCCAAAGACGCAATGGCTTGTATTGAAAGTGAAACCCTTGATTTGGCAATTTTGGATGTTATGCTGCCTGATATGAATGGTTTCCAAATATGCAAAAAGATAAGGGAGAAGTACCGCTATCCAGTGATAATGCTCACGGCAAAGGGAGAGGAAATTGATAAAATAACGGGATTAACATTAGGGGCAGACGATTATATTACGAAACCGTTTTTGCCTTTAGAATTGGTCGCCCGTGTGAAAGCCCAACTAAGGAGATATAAAAAATACAATGTGGGAAATGAGCCAGAGGAAGATATTTTGATTCATTCTGGTTTAGTTCTAAATGTGAAAACGCATGAGTGTACTTTAAATGAAAAGCCTCTTTCATTAACGCCTACGGAGTTTTCTATATTACGGATTTTGTGTCAGCAGAAAGGAAATGTAGTCAGTTCGGAGGAACTTTTTCATCAAATATGGGGGGATGAATATTTCAGTAAAAGCAATAACACCATTACTGTTCATATTCGGCATCTTCGTGAGAA
>NZ_QWLE01000180.1:0-1009 GCF_009917365.1 Neglectibacter sp. X4
GGACATCAAAAGTACCAGTGCAAGAAATGCCGGCATCAGTGGGCGCCGGAAGCGAGGCGGGAGATCGGGCGGCCCAGAACGAAAAATTACCCCTCATGTCCGGTCTGCGGCAAAGCTGCTTTCCTGCACCACGATAAGGAGCATTACAGCAACTACCGCTGCTGTGACAAAAAGTGCAGCCACTCTTTCTTCGTGCCAAAGCCTACGGACATCTCGGCCCCATCCATGTCCAAGCTGTTTGGAAAAACAGACTTCAAGCGGATGCGCTATCCTGTCCATGTGATTCTCACGGCTCTGAGCATGTTCTACTTGGGCAAGAATTCATTCCGCAATATTGCCCTTATCCTGCGTACTGTGATGAATGTCCAGGTCTCCCACACCACCATCAGCAATTGGTGCACCAAGTTCGCGCCCATGTTCCAGAATATCGCCTTGCAGCTCATTCCAGCCCTGAATTTCAACTCGGATGAGTGGCACGCCGATGAAACTGTCATCAAAATTCGTGGCGAGAAATATTACCTCTGGCTCATCCTGGACAGCGAGACACGCTTTGTCCTGGGCTTCCACCTGGACCGCCATCGGGACAGCCCTCAGGCTTTTACTGTGCTGAACGCTGCCAAGCCTTTAGGAACGCCACAGGCCATTGTCAGCGACCGCTACCCGGCCTACAGGATGCCCGTCAAGACCCTGTATGGGGTGCGGCACATCCGCGTGGAAAGCTTCCGCGATGATGTCACCAACAACCTCATCGAGTGCTTTAACAAGCAGTTCAAGGCCTGGTACAAGACCAAGCAGGGTTTTTCTTCCTTTGCTTGCGCCAACAACCTCATTTCCATGTTCATCTTTTTCTACAACTTTGTCCGCCCTCATTCCGCATTGAACAACCTTACACCGGCTCAGTGTGCCGGCCTTGTGCTTTCAAAATCGCGTAAACGTGAGCTTTTCCTCGTTGCGTAGAGTTTTTCGCTGATTTTCGGGTCTTTTCTTTTCATTTTTGCTTTACAGTGCC
>NZ_QWLE01000181.1:0-992 GCF_009917365.1 Neglectibacter sp. X4
ACATAGAGACGGGGACTGCCTCTTTTCTGTCGCCTGCATTCCTGGAGTTTTTGAACACAACAGGCAGCATTGAGGAAGGTGATCAGACTCAATTAGAGCACAGTGTTAGAACAGCAGCAGACTTTCCAGTTTTTGTCAACGAACTTATCCGCACCCATGAAACAGGTGATACACCTTCCTTCTCGCGTATCCCTCCTATTGATGAGTATGTGGAAAAGGGGAACTGGTCCATGATGGGGTGGGCTGTTATAGATTGCTGCTCTATGGCGTACATCAGCCAGCCTTTCGAGTATCTGGCTGGCCCATATCCGCTGGTGGATACGAAAGGCCAGCTAAGCGTTGATTCTTATACAGACTTCGCTTTCCCAGCCAGCATGAAAAACCCGGAACTTGCGTGGAGGTTTATGTCTTACTGCCTGCAAGAACGGAAAAACGCACGGATAAAAGGCGGAAATGTTTTTACAACAGGTATTCCCCTCAACAAAAAGAATTTGTCACTGCTGGCAAGAACTCTTAAAGGTGACGCATATCACTATGCTTATGAAAGAATGCTTGGACACATTATGAACAAATATGATCCAGATCTTACTATGAAAAGAGTGGAGGCATACTTGTCTATGCCCCTGGTAAATGTAAAGCTTTATAGCTTTGATACAGGAACAGCTTTAAAAAATTTTTATAAAGAAGGAACTATATCTGCGGAACAGTGTGCAAAGGAAATTCAAATGATAGCAGAAAAGACTGGTAGTGCATAGAGATGTAGGAAGCACCATAAATTGAGGTAGTTTAGGCTTAATGCCTTGGCTATAAAACTTTTAGAAAGGAGTTTATTAAAGATGAAAAAGACGCTTAAAAAATCTCATCTGAAAGGAACAGTGAATTCTTTCTATGAGTTGATGAGAGCCTGTCAATGCGAGCAATGTCATTAAGTTAGTACGCAAGGACGCACGCCAAAGGGCTAGGGGGCACAAAAAAGAGCAAAAGGAATTGGG
>NZ_QWLE01000182.1:0-983 GCF_009917365.1 Neglectibacter sp. X4
TCACCAGCAAGGCCGTGTGGATTTCCTGTTCCCGTATCCGCTCTTGCGGGCAGGAACACACGTCGGTAACGTTGGGAGTCCTGCAAAAATAGTACGGCTCTTTTGTATTCCTGCGTGACATGGCATGGCCGCAAATGCCGCACCGGATTCTCGTTTTGCTACCGACCGGCACATGCCGCTCTTTGTACTCCTTCAAAGCAGCTTGTGCCCGGTCAAATTCCTCCATGGAAACAATAGGCTCATGGACATCTGGCACGATGATCCAGTCCTTTTTGCTGACCTTTACACTGTGCCCCTGACCAATCCTGTCATGAAAACGCCTGCCATAAACCGTCGAACCGGTATATTCCTCATTTCGGATGACTTTTAAGACCGATGCTTCTGTCCAAAGATTTTCCTCACCGATGCAATTCCATGAGGCGTACATCCCCTTGGCCGTTTTATGCCGCATGGGGGTGGGAACCCCCTGGCTGTTGAGCATCTTTGCAGTCTGCGCGATGGATACTCCACCGCCGACCATGACAAAGATACGGCGCACGGTTTCCGCTGCGGGCGGGTCTATCACCAGGTGATTCTTCCGCGCCGGGTCTTTTACATAGCCATACAACGGATGTGCCGCCAGATACTCACCTTTTTGGGCGCGGGCGCGTTTTGCGTTGCGGACTTTCCGGGATAAATCACGGCTATAAAGATCATAGAGTAGGGCCTTAAAAGATGTGTCCAGGCTGTCAACGTCTTGGGGCCGGATGCTGTCAATTCCATCGTTCACGGCAATAAACCGTACCCCCAAAAAGGGGAAAACCTTAGAAATATAGTTGCCGACTGTGAGGTAGTCTCGGCCAAACCGGGACATATCTTTTACGATAATGCATTGGATTTTCCCGTGCTTTGTCTGCTCCAAAAGTTCCTTTACAGCGGGGCGGTCAAAGTTTTTTCCGCTCCACCCGTCATCACAAAATTCTACGATTTCAGCATCGGCAAAA
>NZ_QWLE01000183.1:0-973 GCF_009917365.1 Neglectibacter sp. X4
CAGAAACAGGCGCGTTTCATCGCCGGGTGCGCCGTAGGCGGTGCGGGGCCGCAGGACGGAAAACTCCACCATCCAGCAGGTCTTATCCTGAAACCGTTCCACAGCCAGTATGTTGTGGCCCTTTAACTCCCTGGCAACGTGATCTCTCATAGGCGCTCCTTTCAGCGTTCCTGATCTCTCTGACGCTTTTTCTGCCACTGTTCCAGCAGTTTGATGATGGTTTCCTGCATCCGGGCAGGGGTATAGCTTTTGGGAAAATACTTCCGCAGGGTGTCGGAGGTAAACGTCACCTTGTCCAGATCGCTTTTCTTTTCCTCGCCCATAATCGCCCGCATTACATCTATGGACAGATGCCCCTCCTGACTGAATTTCTTGAGCCGCTGGGCTTGGGAAAGGGAGGGGGTGGCCTGTTCGCTGTCCATCGCGTCCAAAAGCTGGGTCTGTTCTTCTTTTTTGAGAAAGGACAGCTCATAGGCCGGGTTCAGGGCAATTTTCTTTTCGTCCACCATGTTCAGCAGTTCGGGGATTAACTCGGTCAGACGAATATACCGCTGAATTTGATTGCGACTTTGACCTACCTGTTCTGCTAAAATATCTCTTGATTTCTTTCCATCGGACTTGTGCCCAACTTGGGCACAAGTTAAATCCATGCGTTCTCCCTGATGTTTCATGGCCTCCAATTTCATTTTGTAGGCAAAAGCCCTTTCGCTGGGGAGCAGGCTTTCCCGTTGTAAATTGCTGTCAACCATGATAATCGTGGCGGCGTCATCGTCCAAATCCCGGACAATCACCGGCATGGTTTCTTTCTCTGCCAGTTCACTGGCCCGATGCCGCCTGTGTCCGGCTACCAGCTCATAGCCGCCGCTGGGGTCGGGTCTGGCAATCGCCGGAACCAGAACGCCGTACTGCCGGATGCTGTCCGCTGTTTCCATCATGGCATCATCATCTTTGACCTTGAAAGGGTGGCCCTTGA
>NZ_QWLE01000184.1:0-953 GCF_009917365.1 Neglectibacter sp. X4
AAAAGATGTTTTTCTAATCATCTCTTTTAAAATTGTTTTATTGAATACGATATTGCCTTGATTTTCTTCTATATCTTTTATATTTGGAAATTCATCAGGAGAAAGACCTATGATACTGAACTGAGAATTCATGCATTTGATGATTACATTTCCTTCTTCCTGTTCCACACTGACATCGGCATTAGGAAGCTTTCTGATAATATCGCCAAAAAGTTTTGATTGTACTACAATGGAACCGCTTTCGGCGTTTTCAACTTCAATTGTTTCTTCTATCGTAATATCTAAATCTGAAGCTGACATTTTTAATGTGCCGTTATTAGATACTTCTAAAAGGATACCTTTTAAAATTGGAATAGTGGTTCTCGATGTTACCGCTTTGGACACGATATTTAATGCTTTGGTGAGAACTGATTGGTTGCATGTGAATTTCATACTTAAAACCTCCGAAATGCCATCTTTTTCTTATATTAATTTAGTAGTAATAGTAGTAGGGGCTGTGGATTCTGTGGATAACTTTTCTGCCCCTTGCAATATCTTAAAAATTTAAAGTTAAAAATTTGTGGATAAGCTGTAAAAGTTATTCAGAAATATCCTTTTTTAGGTTTTCTATAATTTCTTTGACTGATTCATTGCTTTTTATTTCATCCTGAATTTTGTCACAAGCATGCATAACTGTAGTGTAGTGTCTGCCGCCAAATAGATTTCCGATTTTAGGAAGGGAATAATCGGTTAATTCTCTGCAGAGATACATGGCAATCTGTCTTGGAAATGCAATATTGCTGGTTCTCTTAGAACTCTCCATATCGGAAACCTTGATTTTAAAGTATCTGCTGACAATGGTTTTGATTTTCTCAGGGGTCGGACTGGTTCCGTTGTTTTGAATGATGTCCTTGAGAATTCTTTTTGCAAAGGTTTTATCGATTTTTTCTTCCATAAGGGTGGAAAAACTAACG
>NZ_QWLE01000185.1:0-942 GCF_009917365.1 Neglectibacter sp. X4
AGAAAGGCTATGGGGCTTTCCTGATCCAAGAAAGGAAGTGCCAATAAATGGCAAATACCGTTAATCTCGTTACTGCCTTCCGTCCCCTGACGGATGAAAAATTTACTACCGAGAGCAAGAAGGCCCTGTTGACCAATACCGACTATGATTGGAATGGGGCGCACTCCATCAAGGTTTACAAGGTGTCTACTTCCGGGATGAACGACTATGACCGGGGCGGCACCAACAGCACCACAAATTGGAGCCGCTTCGGCCCTGTGTCCGGTCTGGATGCCACCACCGAGGAAATGACGCTTCGCAAGGACAGAAGTTTCACCTTCGCTGTTGACAAGCTGGATGTGGATGAAACCGCCCAACAGCTTCAGGCGGCAAGCGCCTTGGAACGCCAGCTTCGTGAAGTCTGCATTCCTGAAATTGACAGCTACGTTTACAGTATCATGTGTGCCGGGGCCGGTCACAAACCCGCCGCCGTGAAGCTGACTGCCTCCAACATCTGCGGTGAAATCTTCAAAGCCAATACCGCCCTGGACAACAGCGAGGTTCCCGAAACCGGACGCATTATCACGGTTACGCCGGATGTGTACTTGCTGATGAAACAGAGCAAGGACATTTTCTTGGAAACCGACATTGCCGAGGATATGCGGTTGCGTGGCGTGATTGCCCAGCTTGACGGAGCCAAGATCATCAAGATTCCCGCCAACCGGCTTCCCGCTGGTTTTGGGTTCATGGTGTGCCACCCCGTGGCGACTGTGGCCCCGACCAAGCTGGAAGATTACCGCATTCACCAAGACCCGCCCGGAATTTCCGGTGATCTGGTAGAGGGCCGTATCTGCTACGATGCGTTTGTGTTGGACAACAAGAAATCCGGCATTTACTATCAGGCCCAGCCCAGCACCGGCGAGGAAGCCAAGGAATAACCCACCACGGGGCCGCATGGGGAAA
>NZ_QWLE01000186.1:0-940 GCF_009917365.1 Neglectibacter sp. X4
ATGAGATTGCCCAACGGCTATGGTTCAGTTGTGAAGCTGTCAGGCAAGCGCCGCCGCCCGTATATGGTCAGGGGCGGCGGCTCTTGGATATGGTGACACCGATCAAGCCATCAGAAACCATGTTGATGATGAAGATAAGCTAACCCGTAATTTCAACGGGTCAGGTCAGAACCGGGCTATGACGGTAATCAACGAATCCGGCGTATATGCCTTGATCTTTGGCTCCAAGCTGGATAGTGCCAAGCGATTCAAACATTGGGTGACACATGAAGTTCTACCCTCCATCCGTAAAACCGGAAGCTACACTTTGCCGGGGTACGCAAGTCTCCCACAGGTGATTTCCATTGTAGCTGAAACGAAAAAACGGATGAAGGCAGAAGGTAAGGAAAATTGGGAAATTGCCCATGCTTGTTATGAAATCGGGGAGAATTACGGCGTAACCCTACCCAAATTCTTTGCAGAAGATTGCAAAATGCCCGATGAAGAAGCGGTTGCAATGGTTGACTTTGCTTGTGAACATCCAGAATATCAACAAAATCCAGACGCCGGGTACTACGCTTTTGTTTTGTCCCAATGCACAGTGCGCCAACTCCGGGGTCGGAAACCAAAGAAGCTGGAATCTTAGCCGGACATCCTTTCCTATATCTTAGACAAGCAAAATCCTTGAAAACACTGAAATTCCGGGCTTTGTCTAAGATGTCTAAGATAAAAAGCCCTATTCTCTATATACTTATATCTTCTATATTTTTCTTAAAAAATAAAAAGAATATTTACATCTCAGACATCTTAGACATCTTAGCAAATCCAGTGTTTTCAAGGGATTACACCGGCTAAGATGTTGGATAAGATCATAGACAAAAACAAAAAAAGCCGCCCCCGGTGTTGGCGCACCGGAAGCGGCAAGGGAAATCATGGGACAGGCCCACAATAGCCCCACAGA
>NZ_QWLE01000019.1:0-50669 GCF_009917365.1 Neglectibacter sp. X4
TGTGCAATAATCTGTCTTTTGTGAGGTTAGCTTTTGAGAGCCATCTCGCCGCAAACCCGCATGAATACTGGATTTTTTGCCTGTTTGCTTTCCCTTTCCCCAATAACCTGTGTTCAACGAAATGTATGCCGCAGACATATCGGTCAAGATAAAATCGGCGTATCTTTTCTGGGTGCCGCTTGAGGAATGGAGCCATCAGGATATCCGATAACACAATGGCCAATTCCTTCATAGTCGCCCGTAATACCAAGGCTATTTAAGATTGCCTTTCCTTCATCGCTTTCAAATTCTTCTTTCGCTCTATGTATCCAACAGCTCCCAATCCCCAGCGAATGAGCAGCTACCATTAAATTATCTTTATGAAAAATACCCAGACAATCTTATGATTATAGATAAATTATCATCGGTTCTGCTCAAGGCACTTAATAAAGATGCTGCTATGGACTGGTTGCAAGAAAGAAAAGATGTTTTAGAACAAACACATTCTGTTTCACCAGATGCACATAAAGCTACTATTGAAAAATTCGGTAAAGAAATTGTGGATATGTTATACAATAGCGCACCGAATATGTATAATTTGTGTAGTGAGCGAGTTGAATTAGTCGCAGGTGAAATTGAAACAAGGGGAAAATTATATAATGATTTTGAAAGTGCCATTATATTTTATCAGAAAGAAGGAATCGTAGAGGATTCATCTCCTGAGATTAAAGAGTTTAACTCTATTATGGAATTTTTATATCTTGGTAGAAAGTCACAAAAAGCCGGTAGGTTCAGAGTGCTGCTAAAGCAACCTAAAGCTGCGAAATGGTAAAGTTGTCCGTTCTAGTTTTCTCTTCTAAATCCTGATCCTTGATATACTGCGCTATTACTTCATCTGTCACATTTCCACTGCTTGCTACAAAATATCCTCGTACCCACAAATGCTGTCCCCAAAACTGCTTGTTCAGTTCCTTATACTCCATCTGCAGCTTGCGTGATGTATTCCCTTTGATATATTGTACCAATTTGCTTGCTGACAGATGCGGCGGTACGGATACCAGAAGGTGTATATGATCCTTCCCTACACGGCCCGCTATTATTTCTACCTCATCCGCTGTACACACCATCCGTATCAGTTCTCGCGTTCTATTTAGCTATTTTCCCTACTATTACTGGTTTCCTATACTTTGTATAGTACAATGTGATATTTTATGTCGTATGTGCAGTGTGACGATTTTCGGTAATTTTCCATAGCCTTTCCCCTCAAGTTTAGTATCTCCTTCTTTACCTCTACTAGACCTTTGGCTTCTTCCGTTGACCTAAAGGTTTCGCCTTAAGGCGAGGGTTTTTACCCCATGATACAGACAATAAAAACGGCCAGAAACCGCAGTTTCAAGCCGTTTTGGCGCGCTTGACTGGATTCGAACCAGCGGCCCTCAGAGTCGGAGTCTGATACTCTATCCAACTGAGCTACAAGCGCATATATCATATTTAAGTTGTATGTCTGTGTTTTCTTTTCACATTTTACCCTATGGAAGCCGCAAAAATTGTCGAAACCTGCTGGAGGCCACCTCAATTTTGACAGGGATTATTCTTCCTCCATATGGTCGAAGCGGTTGCGCAATGCCTGGAGCACTGCCTCTGCAGAAAGTTCCTTGTCCCGCAGATAGGCGATAATTTCCCGCTCTTCTGTGGTTAAGTCTCCCACATGCTGGGGGTTGAACCGCTTTTTCCGGGCGCGGTTGGCGGGGACAGAAGAATCAGACAAAGTAAGAAGCGCCTCATCCTCCAGAAAGAAGCTGTCCAGCGGTACGCCAAAAATCTTGGCAATCCGGTTTAACGTCATCGGATCCGGCAGCGTTTTGCCTGTCTCATAATACGTATAAGTAGAACGGTTCATATTTAAGATACTGGCAACTTCCCGCTGTGAAAAGCCCGCCCGCTGGCGCAGCTCCCGGAGGAGGGTGGCCAAATTGGCTCTTTGGCGGAGCTTGTAGGTTTTGCCTGCCTTCTTTTCCATGCCGCGCTCCCTTTTCCGTAAAGATGATGCCAGACCCTTTGCCTGCCCATACACCAAAACAGCATACCCGCTTTTTCTTTGCGGTACGACATATTATAACGTGTTTACGGAAAAAAAGCCAGCATTTTTTAAAAATTTATATAAATCGTGAAAAATTATCACCATCATACATCTGCTTTCTGGCAATGAAACTAAGCGGGGCAGGGAACTTTATAGTAAATGCACTTAAAAATCGGTATAGCCTGATTTTCAAACATGCGGCCTTGCCGCTGGTTCAAAAAGACTGCTGCCTTTTTTGAACTGCGTGACTATACCCCCCCTCCGGCTTGACTATCCCCCCGGGATCGTGTACAATGTTTTCACAAATATCTAAAGGGGGCCATTGCCTTGAAGCGCACCTTCCGCTTTTATTTTGCCTTATTTTTTGCTAAATGCACTGCTTTAGTCCTAAAACTTATCGGACGCAAAGGCACCTCCATGCCCGGCTCCTGGGCCATTATCCTGTGCCCGGACTTTTTAGGCCGCATGCCATTGCCGGAGCAGGTGGTGCTGGTTGCCGGCACCAACGGCAAAACCACTGTTTCAAACCTGGTGGAAGATATCCTGACAAAAAACGGGGTGGAATATCTCTGCAACCGGGACGGGGCCAATGTAAACACTGGCATCGCCTCCTCCCTTATCGCGGACAGCACCCTTTTCGGGCGGCCCCGGCACAAGCTGGCCATCTTTGAGTTTGACGAGCGCTCCGCCCCCCTTATCCTGCCCTATATCAAGCCCCAGGCCTTCCTGTGTACCAACCTCTGCCGGGACGCGCTGGATCGCAACGCCAACGTGGACTTTATTGTGAAGCTTTTAAACGACAACCTATGGGACGGCGCCAAGCTGGTGGTAAACGGGGACGACCTGATTGCCAGCCATCTGGCCCCGGGCAACAAGCGGGTGTGCTTCGGCATAAGCGAGCTGCCTCGGGACAGGGAAGCCCGGCCCAACCTGGTGCGGGACATTGTGGCCTGCCCCCAGTGCGACACGCCCCTCCAGTATGATTTCCTGCGGTATAACCACATTGGCCGGGCCAAGTGCCCCCAGTGCGGCTGGGGCACCTTCCCCATAGACTATGACTGCACCCAGGTGGATATGGATTCCATGCGCTTCACCCTGCAAACCCCGGAAGGGGAGGAGTCATACCGCCTGCCCGGGGAAAACATCACCGACCTTTACAACACTGTCACTGCCGTCTCCTTCCTGCGGGACTGGGGCCTCAGCTACCAGCAGGTGTCCTCCGCATTGGAGCAGGTGGAGCTGGCCCGCTCCCGCTATGATGTGGAGGAAGTGGGGGGGAAGGAAATCATCTTCTGCCTGGCAAAGGGCCAAAGCCCTATTGCCAGCTCCCGGGTGTTCGATTTCATCACCCAGCGGGGAGGCTCTGCCGCCATCATCCTTTTAAACTATGACAGCCACGATCAGGCCCATTCCTCGGAGAATATGGGCTGGATTTATGAGGTGGACTATGAATTTTTGCGGGATGGATGCGTGAAGCAGCTTATCCCTACAGGCAACCGCTGCTATGACTACCAGGTACGCGCCCTTTTGGCGGGCATGGAGCCAGAGCGGGTATGCGCTGCCCCCAAGCCGGAGGAAGCCGCCGCCCTAGTAGATTTGGATAAGGTGGACAAGGTGTATATCCTCCACGCGGTGTTCACCGTGGGAGACGCCCGGCGTGCCCGGGAGGAGCTTATCAGGCGGATAAACGGAAAGGAGGTGGGGTAAGATGAAAATTGAAATCCTGTTTCCGGAATATGCCAACCTGTTTGGCGACATGGGCAACATCCTGTACCTGAAGGCCTGCCTGCCCCAGGCGGAATTCATCGAAACTGCCATGAACGACGCCCCCCGCTTCCTGTCGGAGCCTGTAGATCTCATCTATATGGGTCCCATGTCAGAAGCCGCCCAGGAGAAAATCATTGCCCGGCTTATGCCTTGCAAGGAAAAAATGCAGGAGCTGATAGAGGCCGGCACCTGCTTCCTCTTTACAGGGAACGCGGTGGAAACGCTCTACCAGGAGATCGAGGACGGGAACAGGAAAATCCCGGGTCTGGGGCTTTTCCCCTTTACTGCCAGGCGCTCTTACCTCCACCGCCACAACTCCAACTTTTTGGGGGACATGGACGGCATTTCCATTCTGGGCTGCAAATCCCAGTTCACCATGGCCTATGGGGACAACTCCAAGAATTATTTCGCCAAAGCAGAGCGGGGCATAGGGCTGAACCGGGACACGCCCCTGGAGGGCATCCGCCAGAACAACTTCATCGGCACCAACCTCATCGGCCCCCTGCTGGTGATGAACCCGCCCTTTACCCGCTGGCTGCTGGACGCTATGGGCGCGAAAGGCGTGCCTTTGGCCTATAAAGACGCTATGGAGCAGGCCTATGCCCAGCGCCTGAAGGAGTTTCAGGATCCGGCTGTGCGCATGGAAAAAGAAGGGGACACAAACCAGCTAAGGATTGATTTTTCCCCGAAATCTTGGTATAATTATCTAAAGTCAAAAATGCGCCGGGGATAATCCCGGACCCAAAAGAAAGGATGTATTCCCATGAAAACCTTACCCGTTGCCGTGCAGGTTTACTCCGTCCGTGATGACGCTGAGAAGGATTTTGCCGGCACTATGAAAAAAATCAAGGAAATCGGCTATGACGGCGTGGAGCTTGCCGGGCTGTACGGCAAGGAGCCTGCTGAAATCAAGGCTGCTATTGAGGCTGCGGGCCTGGAGGCCGTTTCCGCCCACGTCCCCTTTCAGGAGTTGGTGGCGGACATGGAGGGCACCATCCAGAAATATGTGGAAATCGGCGTGAAATATATTGCCATCCCTTATCTCATGGAGGAGGATCGCCCCGGCACCCCCAAGTTTGAGGGCAATGTGAAGCTCTTTGAGGAAATCGGCAAGGCCTGCAAGGCCCATGGCATCCAGACCCTGTATCACAACCACGACTTTGAGTTCATCAAAATGCCTGACGGCCGCTATGCCTTGGATTATATCTACGACACCATCCCCGCCGACATCCTGCAAACGGAGATCGACACCTGCTGGGTAAACGTTGCTGGGGAAAACCCCGCTGCGTACATCAAGAAGTATGCAAACCGCGCCCCTGTTGTCCACCTGAAGGACTTCTACAAGGAGGGCAAGCCCGCCAATATGTACCAGCTTATCGGCACCGACGTGGAGGAGCAGGAGAGCCATGGCTTCTTCGAGTTCCGCCCTGTGGGCAGCGGCATGCAGGACTTCCCCCCCATCCTGGAGGCAAGCGTGGAAGCCGGTGCCAACTGGGTAGTGGTAGAGCAGGATCAGTCCAACGGCCGCACCCCCATGGAAGCCATCACCATGAGCCGTGAATATTTAAAGTCCCTGGGCTGGTAAATTTTTTTACCGCAGCAGCTTAAAAAACCCCCTGGAAGCTTTCCGGAAAGCTTCCAGGGGGTTTTTCTGTATGGGGAAGGGATTACGCCTCCAGCATTGTGATTACGTGCCGGGGGCAGCTTTCCACACACAGGCCGCAGCCAGTGCATTTCTGCGGATCTACAGCGGCACAGCCGTTTTCCATCGCGATGGCCCCTTGGGGGCAGGTTTTCACGCATTTGGTACAGCTAATGCAGCCCACCTTGCACACGTCCATCACAGCCTTGCCCTTGTCGCAGTTGTGGCAGCGCACCACAGCCTGCTTCTTGACAGGCGCCAGGGAAATAAGCCCTTTGGGGCAGGCCGCCACGCATTTGCCGCAGGCTTTGCACAGGGCGGGGTCAATTTTCGCCACGCCGTTGCACACCTCTACCGCGCCATAGTCGCAGGCTTTTACGCAGTCGCCTAAGCCCATGCATCCAAAAAGGCAGCTGCTGGAGCCGCCTGCCAGCAGGATGGCGGCGCTGCAGCCCTCTATGCCGTCATACACCAGCTTGTCCGTTGTGTTATCATAGCTTCCCATGCACCGCACCAGGGCGGCTTTTGTCTCCATTTCCACATCGCCTGCGCCCAGAACCTCCGCGCACTTTTTAGCCACAGCCGGCCCGCCGGGAGAGCACAGCCCTGGCTGGGCCTCGCCCTGGGACATGGCAGCGGCATAGCCGGAGCACCCGGAATAGCCGCAGGCGCCGCAGTTTGCGCCAGGGAGGATTTCTTCCAAAGCCTCTGCTTTCTCATCCTTGGGCACCGCCATGACGATGGACGCCACCGCCAGGATAATGCCCGCCAGCAGGCCGATGATACCCACAATGAGTATAGGGGTGATAAATTCCATAGTTTCCTCCTCCTTACATCAGGCGGTCCACAAGGCCGTTAAAGCCCAGAAAGGACACAGCCACCAGGGAAGCCGCCACCAGGGTGATAGGCAGGCCCTGGAAGGTTTCGGGAATGTCGCAGTCCTCCAGGCGCTCCCGCACCCCGGCAAAGAGGATCATAGCCACCAGGAAGCCGATGCCGGAGCCAAAGGAATTGACCAAAGACTGTAAATACCCGAAGCTGGGATCTGCCGCGCCCTTTTCCAGCACCAGCATTGTCACGCCCAGCACGGCGCAGTTGGTGGTGATAAGGGGCAGGTAAATGCCTAAAGCGCTGTACAGCGGCGGCATGTATTTGCGCAATACGGTTTCCAAAAGCTGCACCAGCGCGGCGATAACCAGGATGAACACAATGGTCTGGAGATACCCCAGGCCCTGGGGCACCAGCAAATACGTGTAAAGAGGCCAGGTAACGGCAGTGGCAATCACCATCACCACCGTTACCGCGCAGCTCATGCCAAAGGCTGTGTCCAGCTTCTTGGACACGCCTAAAAAGGGGCAAATGCCTAGGAATTTATTGAGCACATAGTTTTCTGTCAGGATAGCCGCCAGGAAAATGGCAACCAAAGTTTTCAGTGTCTGTCCGTCCATTATTCAGCCGCCTCCTTTTCCTGTATTTTAGAGCAGGAAGCCGCCAGGGGGCAGTGGGCGCAGCCTGTGGAGGCCGGTGCCTTCCCCTCCTTGGAGAGCTTGCCTGCCAGGGCAATCAGCATTCCAAACACAAAGAACCCGCCGGGAGGCAGCAGGAAAATGATGACAGGCTCCATGAAGCCGGAGAGGACAGGCAGGCCGAACACAGTGCCCGCGCCCAAAAGCTCCCGGATAATGCCCATAGCCAGCATGGCGGCTGTGAAGCCCACGCCCATGCCCAGGCCGTCAATAATGGAGGGCAGCACCTTGTTTTTGCTGGCAAACATCTCCGCCCGGCCCAGAATAATGCAGTTCACCACAATCAGCGGCAGGAACACGCCCAAGGCGGTGTCCAGGGCCGGGGAGAAAGCCTTGATAAAAAGCTGCACCACAGTAACGAACCCGGCAATGATGGTGATAAAAGCCGGGATGCGCACCTTGTTGGGGATGACATGCCGCAAAAGGGAGATGGCGGCGTTGGAGCACACCAGCACAAAGGTGGTGGCAGCGCCCATGCCAATGGCGTTAGAGGCGGCAGTAGTCACCGCCAGGGTGGCGCAGCAGCCTAAAATCAGCCGCAGCACCGGGTTTTCCTTGATAATGCCTTTTGTAAACTCACTCCACAGGCTTCTTTTTTCCTCCATGTCATTTCCCCCCTTCCGAAGCGTAAGCGTCCTGATACATTTCAATGGCGCTGTTGACAGCGTTTGTAACAGCCGCGCTGGTGATGGTAGCGCCTGTCATGGCCTGTATTTCGCCTTCATTTGGCGCCTGGAATTTTACAACCTGAATGCCGCCTGCCAGGTTCCCTACTGGCTGCTTATACTGCTCCCGGAAGGATTCCTTCTCCGCGTTTGCCCCAAGGCCGGGAGTCTCGCTGTGGCTTAACACCACCACGCCGGTAATCTCCCCTTCCGTGCTGATGCCGGTCATCACTTTCACCGTGCCGCCATAGCCCTTGCTTTCTGTTTCAAACACATAGCCAACTGTCTGTCCCGCGCCGTCCAAGCCTGCATAGTGGCTGTCCCGCTCTTCAAAGCTTTCCGCGCCGGGCAGCACCACCATCCGGGATTCCTCCGCTTTCTGGGCCGCCGCCTGGGCGATGCGATCCTCTGTCAGGGCGTTGGTGCCTGCCAGGGCCGCCGCCACCACAATGCAGATGGCGAACAGGATAGCGGCTGGGGCCAGCACGCTTTTTGCGTCCAACTTCATTCAGGCCGCCCCCTTTCCTTTTTTCTCTTTAGGCTTTCCAAAGGCCCGGGGTTTTACATACCGCTCAATAAGGGGCGTGATAATATTCATCAGCACGATGGAATAGGAAACGCCCTCGGGCAAAGAGCCAAACTCCCGGATTAAAATGGTCAGCACGCCGCAGCCAATGGCAAACACAATCCGCGCCTTCCAATAAAGGGGGCTGGTGGTGTAGTCCGTCGCCATGAAGAAGGCCCCCAGCATCAGGCCCCCCGCCAAAAGGTCAAAGAGGGGATCCCGGCCTAAAATGGCGGAGAACACCGCCACAGTGGCAAGGTATGTAACCGGGATAACCGGGCTTATCACCTTCCTGGCAATCAAATACAGCCCACCCAGGATGATAGCCAGAGCGCAGGTTTCGCCCAGGCAGCCCCCATGGGTGCCCCAGAGAAGCTGCATGTAGTCTGGGGCGCTGTTAGGGGAATTTACATACATCATGCCGGAAAGGGGCGTGGCGGTGGTCACCGCGTCTGCGGCGGCGCCGTAATCAAAAGCCTCTGTCCAGTGGGTCATGGGGGCGGGGAAGGAGTTCATGAGGATGATGCGGGCAGTAAGGGCCGGGTTTACAAAGTTCTGCCCAATGCCGCCGAACATCTGCTTGACCACCACAATAGCCGCCACGCTGCCGAACACCGCCATCAGGGGGTTGATGGTGACGGGCAGGTTCAAAGCCAGCAGGATGCCTGTCACCACGCAGGACAGATCCCCCACGGTCTGGGGCCGCTTCATCACCCGGCGGGAAATGTACTCGCTTGCCACGCAGGCGGCAATGCAGGTGACAATCACCACAGCCGCCCGGATGCCAAAGATGATAACGGAAGCTATCATGGCAGGGGCAAGGCCGATAATCACGTCCAGCATAATGTTCTGGGTTGTCTTTTTCCCGTTAAAATGGGGGGAAGACGATACGATAAGCTTGTCCATTATTTCTTCCCTGCCTTTCTCACAATGGATTTCCCCATCCGGATAGCCTGCACCAGCCTGCGCCCGGCAGGGCAGGAGAAGGCGCAGCAGCCGCACTCCATGCAGGTCATTACATCCAGGGCCAGAAGGGACTCCGCGTCTTTTTTCTCCGCAGCCTTCTCCAGCTTCGTGGGCATCAGCTCCATGGGGCAGGCAGCCACACACCTGCCGCAGCGGATGCAGGCGGTTGTCTCATAAAGCTTTGCCTCCTGCTGGTCAAAGGCCAGGATGGCATTGTTCTGCTTTAAAATGGGCAGCTCGTCCGAGGTGATGGCAATGCCCATCATAGGCCCACCCATGAGCATTTTCCGGGGCGGGGCCTTATAGCCGCCGCAGAATTCGATTACATCCTTAATAGGCGTGCCCACAGGCACAATCACGTTTTTCGGCTCCTTTATGGCGGAGCCGTCGATGGTCACCCGCTTTAAGGTAAGGGGCATCCCGGTGCGCATATAGCTTGCCAGGAACGACACCGAGGCGATGTTCATCACCAGGCACCCCACGTCAGCGGGAAGCTGCCCGGCAGGCACCTTCCGCCCTGTGCAGGCCTGCACCAGCACCTTTTCCGCACCCTGGGGATAGCGGCTCTTTAAAGCCAGCACCCGCACCTCGTCTTTCGGATCCTTCTCCGGGTCGTCGGCGATTTCCGTCAGCCTTTCAATAACGTCGGGCTTGTTGTCCTCCACCGCGATAATCACCCGGTGTACGTCCAGGATTTCCTTGACCTTATAGACGCCCTCCAGCACGTTTTTACCGTTTTCCAGGGCCTCCCGGTGGTCGGAGGTGACATAAGGCTCGCACTCCGCCACGTTGATAATCAGGGTGTCAATGGACTTCCCGTCCGGGACGTTCAGCTTTACATGGGCCGGGAAGCCTGCGCCGCCCAGGCCCACCAGCCCGGACTTCCGGGCCGCTTCTGCCAGCTCTTTTTTATTGGTAACCGGAGCCGGCGGGGCAATAGCGGGATCCGCCTCCATCTGCCCGTCAGATTCGATTACCACTGCTTCTGTGGCCTGCCCGCCGGTAAGCAGCACCTTTGTCACCTGCTGCACTGTGCCGGACACAGAAGCGTGGATAGGCGCGCACACAAAGGCTTCGCTGTCGCCTATCACTTGCCCCAGGTAAACGTGGTCGCCCTTTTTCACTGTAGGCTTGCAGGGCGCGCCAATGTGCTGCTGCATAGGGATTATAACCCGTTCAGGAGGCGGCAGCACAGCCGTAGGTGCGTTCCACGTGTTTTTGTGGTGTGGCACCGGCGCTCCGCCGTGGGTTCTGAAAGGGTGCTTGGGAAACTGCTGTTCCATGAGTTATTTCCAGCCTTTCTTTCATAGTTCTTTGCCGTTTAAACGCGTACTGTTTCTATTTTACATGAAAATCCATATCCTTGCAACATAATTTAAAAGTTTGTCCATGTTTTGTTCACGATTTCCCGCTTTACAAGGCCCGCATCATCCTATAGGATAAGAGCAGGGAAAAAATGCTTGACAAAACAAGTTCTATATAGTACCATTTACAAGGAGGGCGCATATGGAAACCAGGACGGGCTTTCTCATCACGCAAATCAAGCAAGTGCAGGGCCGGGTGTTCCAGCGCCTGCTGGACGCCTGCGGCGTGGACGCGTTCAACGGGGCGCAGGGGCGCATCCTTTACGTGCTGTGGCAGGAAGAGCATGTGCCCATCAGCGCCCTGGTGCGTGGCACAGGCCTTGCAAAAAACACCCTTACAGCCATGCTGGCCCGCATGGAGGAACAGGGGCTGGTCACCCGGGAAACCAGCCCCCAGGATCGCCGGCAGGTGCTGGTGGCGCTGACAGGGAAAGCCAGGGGCCTGCAGGCCCCATACGAGCAGGTGTCTGAGGAAATGAACAGGCTGTTTTACCAGGGCCTCACCCAGGAGGACGCCGCGCTGCTGGACAGCCTGCTGGACAAAATCCTGCTGAACCTGGAAGCATGTGAGGCGCGGCTGAAAAATCCACAAAAGAAGGAGTAATGCACCATGGGAAAAATGAAAGGCAGGCTGGGCAACGATTTCTGCCCCCAGCCCCTGTTCCTGTACGGGAATTACCAGGCGGACGGCACGCCCCACTTTGGGCTGTTCTGCTGGTTCAGCTACTGTTCCCTACAGGATGGGGAGGAAGAGGCGTTGGGCGTTATGGCCTGCATCGGGGAAGAAAAGCTGACAAAAGACCTTATCCGGGAACAGGGTATGTTCTCCGCAAATCTGGTCACCCGCCCGCTTTTGCCCCTTGCCGATTATTACGGCACCACTTCCGGCCGGGAGTTTCCGGATAAAATGCGCCGCCTTCCCACTGTGGAGCCTGGCCAGATGCTCCATGTGCCCACCATTGTGGAAAGCCCGGTAAGCTTTGAACTGAAGGTGGTGGAGGAACGGCGCCTTGCCGCTGGCAGCGGCCTGTTCCTCTGCCGTGTGTGCAATGTCATGGTAGAGGAGGGGCTGGCGGACAGCTCCCTGCCCTTTATCCAGCGCCTGCATAAGGCAGATCCTGTCATTACCGCCGGGGAGGCCCGGTACGCTTCCATTTCCGGGGAAGATCTGGACGCCTGGGGCGAACCTGGGGCCGCTCTGCGGCAGTAAGGCCGCTCAGATGGCGGTTGCAGGTTCAGCATATGAAAGAGGGGCCGCTATAAGCGGCCCCTCTGTTTTCGCTGGGATACAAAAATATCCTGGGTGATTTTTTCCTGATCCTCCTCGGTCAGCCCTAAAAAGCGGCAGCCGTATTCAAACTTCCTGCCCTCTTTTTCCGTAATACGCACCACCTGGCTGAATATGGCCGACACGGGCCTGTCCTCCAGCAGCTTTACCTTCAGCAGGAATTTGTCCCCCATATGGTATTTATAGGCTGAACTAATGGCTGCGCCCCCCACGCTGATATTCAGCAGCTTGCAGGGCTTTTCCCCTATTCCCAAACCGCTGAAAACCGTGGCGGTTGCGTCAAGGTTTGTGAGGAGGCGGAAGAAAGCGCGATCATTTGCCACCCTGGAGATCTTCAGCTTCTCCACTGCCCATATTTTATGGGCAGCAGGGGCTATATCCCCCTCCATGTAGACAGCTTTCCGCTGATAGTCGCTGTACCCCCGTATTTTGGCATGAACCGGCCCTTCCCCGGGGTCAAAAGCCAGTTCAGAATACTGGTGCAGATCCGCGCTGCTTTCGTGCAGGTTCAGCAGCTTTGCCACAAAAAGCATACGCTCGTTCGCGTCCATTACCTCCACGCGCATACCAGAATAAACCACCATCTCTTCCGCGCCCCGTGGTTTTTTGCCCTCCTGCGGCGTCTTTTTAGGCGTTTTCTTTCCGAACAAATTGAACAGTCCCATATGTTCCTCCAGCTTCTATCCTGCGCTCACTTTTCCCACATCTGCTTCAGCCGCTCGTCCGCCCAAACCACCTGGTTGCGCCCGTGGTTTTTGGCGTCATACAGCATGGTGTCTGCAATTTTCAGATAAACAGGATAGGTGTTTTCCGGCGAAGGGACAACCGTAACCCCTCCTATGCTCACCGTAACCCACTCGGAAACAGACGGGTCGTGGGGGATGTGCATCTCCTCCACCGCTTTCCGGATTTTCTTTACGTGCCCGAATATTTTTTCCGAAACGTCCCCCATGGAAAGGGCCACAAACTCCTCCCCGCCATACCGGGCCAGGAAATCTGTGGTGCGGTGCAGGTGGGACGAGATGGTTTTGGCCACAGCGGCAATCACCTTGTCCCCCGCGGGATGGCCAAAGGTATCGTTATAAGCCTTGAAGTGGTCAATGTCAAACATGCAGATAGAAAACGGAACCCGCAGCCGGGAGGCCTCGCTCCACTTGGTGATGCTGGTACGCTCATACCTGCGCCTGTTGGCAACCCCGGTCAACTGGTCTGTCAGGGACTGCCGCTCAGCCTGCCTGCGGTAATTGTACAATTTAATATGGGTATTTACCCTTGCCTTTACAATCAGGGAATTAAAGGGTTTTGTGATGTAATCCACAGCCCCCAGCACCAGCCCGTACTGCTCGTTTTTGGCGTCGGAAAGGCTGGTAATCAGGATGACGGGTATGCTTTGGGTGATAATTTCCTCCTGCAGCTTTTTCAGGAGGGTAAAGCCGTCCATGCCCGGCAGTACCACGTCCAGCAGAATCAAGGAAAAATTGCCGTCGCGCACACAGCTTAGCCCATCTTCCGCTGTCTGTGCAATGGTAACATCATACTCATCATCCAGAATAGACTTCAACCGGGCTGACTGCACAATGCTGTCGTCAACGATCAGTATCTTTTCCATCATTTGCGCTCTCCTTCCTTCGATATGCTCGCGAACATTTATGCCAGGCTGATTTAGAAGAGGATTTTCAGCCAGGTGTATCCGCCATTGAAGTAAATGTTCATTTACTCTGTTTCAAAAATACAATATATAAAGCCTTTTTCCAGAAGCGCACAGCCGTCCTGGCATATACGGAAACCAGCCCGTCCAACATCCGGGTACATGGCACCCTGTTAGAAGAGAAACACCACCGGAAAGCTTCCTCAAACGTCCCGGCCATAAAGCTTGGCGTTTCATTTTGGCTCTTTGCATTATACACTACTCCGCCCCGGTTCGCAATACTTTTTTCCAAATTTTGCAGGCTTTGGAAGGATGCCGCCCACGGGCAGGAGGACGCGTCTCAAGACAGCCGCCTACAGGCGGGATATAGGGCTTGTTCCTGCTTAGAACAGGATATGATTTTTCTTCCTTCTGTGTGCATGGCGGCGGGATTAGCTGTATAGTTAAAGCAGTTTAGAAAGAGGCAACAGCTTTTTTTGAACCAGTAGCAAGGCCGCGTGCTTCAAAATTGGACTGCACCGGTTTTGAAGTGCGTTTACTATATGCCGCCGTTTTCCCCAAAAGAAAAAACAGGGTGCGGAAAGCCGTCACACAGCTATCCCGCACCCTGTAAAAGAGCCAGGCAGATTCACCAGCCCAGAGCCTGAGAGGACAATTTACTCGCAGGCCGCTTTAAATTCCGTCCACACCTTCTGGTGCTCCTCCATGGCCTCGGCGGAAATGTTCTCGATCATCTCCATGTTGTCCTTTGAGAAGGAGTCAGGCAGGGTAAGGTAAGGCCGGGTTTCCTCGGAGAGCTTTTCCTCCGCGTCTTTGTTCGTGCAGTAATAGCCCAAAAACTCAAAGCACTGGGCGGAAATATCCGGCTGCAGGATGTAATCCATAAACTGGTAGGCCGCTTCCGGATGGGGCGCGTTTGCAGGGATGAAGCTTGCCATAATGCCAAAGCCAATGCCCTCCTCCGGGAACGCCACCTTCAAATCGGAACGGGTGGTCAGGGCCAGGGTAGCCTGGGAGGTATACATCACTGCCGCGCCCACTTCCCCGGAAATCAGATCGTCCTGGAGGTTGTCATCCTTAATCAGCCGGACATTGGGGGCCAGCTCCAGAAGCTTCTGCCCCGCGGCCTGGATATCCCCGGTGTCCTCTACATTATAGCTTTTCCCCAGCACCTTTAAGGCCATGCCGTTTATCACCCGGTAGTTGGCAATCAGGCCCACATTCCCGGCAAGGGCGGGGTCCCACAGATCCCCATAGCCCTTTATCTCTCCCCCCACAATTTCGGGATCGTATACGATGGTCTGCACCCCCGCGCCATGAGGCACAGTATACTCGTCCTGGGGGTCAAAGAACTGCCCCTGGTACAGGGGGTTGATGCTGCCCCAGTTGGAAAGCTTTTCTTTGTCCAGCTTCTGGGCCAGGCCCTCCTGTATCACCGTTTCGATGATGTAATCGTCTGCCAGCACCAGATCGTATTCCCCGCCGCTGGCGGCCTCCAGCTTTGCCAGCATGGTTTCGTCATAGTCGAAGTTTGCGTAATTGATGGAAATGCCTGTCTCCTCTTCAAAGCCGTCCAGCACCTCCTGGGGGAACATGCCTTCCCAGGTGTAGAGCACCAGCTCCCCCTTGTCCCCTGCCTTGCCGGAGCATCCGGCAAACAGGGACAGGCACAAAAGAAGGGACAACAGCAAGCAAGTCATTTTTTTCATAGCGTAACTCCTTTTAGATAAGCCTAAAACATATTCCTGATACGGATATGTTCTATTGGTTTTCGGGTCAATCCCTTTTTTCAAAAGGGGTTGCGGGCAGGCGCATTACAGCGCCAGGGAACCCATGGGATCCCAAGGCTCCAGGGGGATGGGGGGCTGGGCAAGCTGGCTTTGGCGCTCTTCTGAAAGATACTTTTTATGGACTACCACCTGGTAGGTGTATTCCGAGAACCACTCGTCGCTCATCACATAATAGCCCTCGTCCCCAGGCTCTTTGCCCCAACTGTTTTCCACACGCCAGCGGGTAGGACTGCCCTTTTCGTCCAGGTTCACCCCCTGGAACACCATGGCGTGGGTCATCAGGCTGTCGCCATAGTCAAGCCGCTGGGCCTTGTTCATGCCAAACTTTGTGCCAAACAGCTCGTCTGCCCGGATGGCCCCCAAGTCCATAATGCCGCTGTCCCGGATAGAGCTTTGGCCCACGTCGCAGCCGAACCACACGGGCTTGCCGTCCTGCATCTGGGCAATGGCCGCGGCCTTCAGCTCCTCAATGGGCAGGTTCAGGTATTTTACAGGCCGGCCCTCTGTTATGTTGCCCAGCATCTTGACGGTATATGTCCTGTAATAGGGCTTGTCGGCAGTGGGGGCGTTGATGAGGCTTACATAATCGTCCATGTTCCAGCCCACATACTTTTTAAAGAACGCCTGCCCGGTAAGGTTCTCCTCCCGGATAAACTCCTTGTCCTTTGTGCGGACCTCCAGGGTAAAGGCCTGGGGCGGCGTGCCCAGGCAGATGCACAGGATGTTGTAGATATCCTGCATCATGCCCTCCTTTTCCTCCCGCAGCGCCTCTATGGACTTCCCGGCGGCATGGCCCTCCCGCAGCACGCAGGCGAATTCCCGCAGCTTTTTCGTCATGTACCGGGTCATCTCCCGGGTGGAGGAGGAAACAGCGGTTTCCGGCATGGCGTCCTTGGGCGCCACGCCGTATTTATTCACCAGGTTGCACAGCATGTCCCACTGGCCCCCGTCCCCCAGGGGATCCTGCAGCAGGTGGGCAACCAGCCGCCCGGCGGTGGGCTCCTCCAGGGTTGCCAGGATGTTCTCCAGGAAATAGTTGGACTTTTCCAGCTTGTCATAAAACAGGGTGTAGTTCTGGGAAAGCTCGAAGGTGTCCAGGTTCAGCTTTTTGATAATGTCAAACCGCATGGTGTTCAGGGCCGCGAACATCCAGCACCGCCCGGTCTGCTTCTGGTTGGTGATTTTCCCCTGCTCCAGGCGGATGGAATACTGGTGCCTGTTCTTCCGGGCCGCCCCGGGATCTGTGGCGGACTTCACCACCCCGTTTGCTGTGCAGGCCCGCAGGGCCACGTTTTTCCCCGCATCCTCCGCAAAGGCCTTTCTGTACTGTTCCAACTGTTCCAATGTAATGTTCTTTTCCACGCTTCGTTTACCTCCTGTTGTTTTTTGCAGGCTGGGGGTTTTCCCCGGCAGCCTGTTTGTTTTTCGGCGTCCTGCCCAGCCATACCGCCAGGCCGCATAAAACCAGCACCGCCCCAAAGAGCAGGGTACACAGTGCGTTTATCTCCGGGGTAACCCCGGTTTTTAACTGGGTATAGATTTTCACCGGCAGGGTGTTGGTGTCCACGCCGGTTACGAACACGCTGATAATCACATCGTCAATGCTCATGGCAAAGGCCAGCAGCATCCCGGAAAGGATAGCGGGGGCAACCAAAGGCAGGGTAATGTCGAAAAACACCCGCTGGGGCGAAGCCCCCAGATCCAGGGCCGCCTCCGCAAGGCTGGGATCCATGCCCACAAGCCTTGCCTTCACCAGCATAAATATATAGGGGATGCAGAAGGCTGTGTGGGCCAGCACCAGAGTGCCCATGCCAAAGGGAATCCCGATGAGGGAGAAGAAAGCCATAAACACCATGCCCAGAATAATCTCCGGTATCATAATAGGCAGGGTGGAGATATACTCCACAGCGCCTTTGGTGCGCAGCCGGGCCTTTGTCATGCCGTAAGCCCCCAAGGTGCCGATAACAGCGGCGCAAAGGCAGCTTGCGGACCCCAGGATAAGGGAATTGCCCAGGGCTTTAAACAGGGCCTTGTCCCGGAACAGGGCCTCATACCATTTCAGGGAAAAGCCCCCCCATACAGAGCTTATTTTGCTCTCGTTGAAAGAATAGAACACCACCAGCAGGATGGGCACATACAAAAGGGCCAGGATAACCCCCAGGTAAATATTGGGCAGCTTTGTGCGGTTCTTCATGCCTTCACCCCCGCCCTTTCCGCGCCGACACCGCCAGCATCATGGGGCGGCGCATTTCGTCTGCCATGCCGGGCAGCTCCATCATGCCTGCCGGGGGCTGGGGCTCCCGCACATGCAAAAGGGAAAAGCCCTCTTCCAAAAGCCCGTCTATATAGGAAGTAAGGGTGCGGTGGTGCTTCTTCACAGGCTCGCCCAGAAAAACAGACTGCCGCTCCCCCTCGTAAAAATAGCTGTCCACCGGGAAATGGCGGATCTGCCCCTCTCCATCATACACCCAGTCCTGAGGCCCCTGGGCGGTAAACACCGGGTGCTCCGCTGTAAAGACAAACACCCCTCCCGGCGCCAGCCAGCCATATATCTTATGGTATACGGCCTGCAGGTCTGCCACATAGTGGAGGGCCAAAGAGCTTATCACCACGTCAAAGCTTTCCGGGGGGAAAGCCGCCTCTTCTATGGACAGCAGGCGGTATTCCACAGCCTCCCGGG
This sequence comes from Neglectibacter sp. X4, assembly GCF_009917365.1. NCBI lineage: Bacteria > Bacillati > Bacillota > Clostridia > Eubacteriales > Oscillospiraceae > Neglectibacter > Neglectibacter sp. X4. The sequence goes on from NZ_QWLE01000019.1 coordinate 17,961, forward strand.
CATTTTTCTCCCGGGCCGCCTCCAGCATCCTTTGGGAGCAGTCTGCCCCCACCACAGAGGCCGCCCCGTGATCGGCGGCCCAGGCACAGTGCCAGCCATAGCCGCAGCCCAAGTCCAGCACCCGCTTCCCCGCAAAATCCGGCAGCATGGCCTTAAGGGTTTCCCACTCCCCGGCCCCTGCAAGGCCCTCTTTGGATCGCAGCATATTCCCATACTTTTCAAAAAACACGGGATTGTCATATTTATTTTCCATCGCAGCCACTTCCTTTTTAGAAAACTCCTGCATACCGCTTACACCAGCCCTTCCAGTTCCTTCACGCCGGAAAGCCGCCGGTACAAGAACAGCAGCAGGGTGGTGATAAGCAGCAGCGCCACGGACAGGGCGGCGGCAAAGGGCCAGTTGTGGGCCTTCATAAGCTGCTCCTGTATCAGGTTCCCCACCAGCACCACCTTGTTCCCGCCCAGGATGTCCGCAATGAAGAACAGCCCCATGCTGGGCACAAAGGTGAGGATAACCCCGGACAAAAGCCCCGGCAGGGTCAGCTTCAGGGAGACAGTGCGGAAAGCCTGGAAGGGCGTGGCCCCCAAGTCCCTGGCCGCCTCCACCAGGCTGAAATCCAGCTTTTCCGCGCTGGAATAGACGGAGAAAATCATAAAGGGCACCAATGCGTACACCATGCCCACCACCACAGCAGGATAGGTGTATAAAAGCTTTAAAGGCTCTTCTGTAATGTGCAGGCTGGAAAGGATGCTGTCCAGCACGCCCCCGGCCCGGAAAATGATAATCCATCCGTACAGCCGCAAAAGGGAGCTTGTCCAGAAAGGGATCATCAAAAGCATCATGGTGCGCTTTTTCCATTTTGCCGTAAGCTTTGCCATGAAATACCCGAAGGGATAGCCAATGGCAATCACCAGCACTGTGCTTACCGCCGCCAGCTTTAAGGATTCCCAGAAGGTGGCAAGGTACACAGGCTGGAAAATATCCTGATAGTTCCGCAGGGTAAAGGCCGGCACCACCCCCCAGGTTTCCGCCCGGGTCATAAAGCTCAAAGCCAGCATATACACCAGCGGGCCTGCCACAAAGGCCAGGGTGAAAATATACAGCGGCAAAACCGCTAACGCGCCGCCGCGGGCTTTCCTCTTTTTTTTCATAGGCTCCCCCTCCTTTTACTCTACAAGTCTACCGGGCAGGCAGAAGCCGGCTCCCACTGGATCTTCACCGGATCCCCAGGGGCAAGGCCCGCGTCTATGCCCTGGCGCATGCAGATAAATTCCTCCCCGCCGGAAAGCTCCACCGCAATGCGCAGCATTCCCCCGGAAAAGCTTTTTTCCTTTACAACCCCGGGCAGCCCCTCGTCCTGCCTGTCAAACTCCCTCACAGCCTGGGCCTGCTCTCCCCGCAGGGCCAGGGTGACAGGCTGCCCGGGGGCAAACCCATGGCCCCTTGACAAAAACCGTCCGCCGCCCTGGGTGCCTGTAAAGGAAACCACATCCCCCTCCACCTTTTCCACTGTACCATGGACGATGTTCGCCGCCCCTACAAACCGGGCTACATAAGAGGTTTTGGGGGCGTCATACACCTCGTTGGGCGGGCCAATCTGCTGGAAGCGCCCGTCCTTCATCACCGCAATGCGGTCAGACATATTCAGGGCTTCCTCCTGGTCGTGGGTGATATAGATAAAGGTAATGCCCAGCTTTTTTTGCAGGCGCTTCAGTTCCTGCTGCATCTGCCGGCGAAGCTGCAAATCCAAAGCCCCCAAAGGCTCGTCCAGCAGCAGGAGCCTGGGTTCATTTATCAAGGCCCGGGCAATGGCCACCCGCTGCTTCTGCCCGCCGGAAAGCTCTCCGGGCATCCGCTTTTCAAAGCCGGAAAGCTGCACCAGTTCCAGCATTTCCCCCACCCGGCGGCGGATTTCCTCTTTAGGGGTTTTCCGGATTTTCAGGCTGTAGCCCACGTTTGCCCCCACGTTCATGTGGGGGAACAGGGCATAGCTTTGAAAAACTGTGTTCACGTCCCGGCGGTTCGGCTCCAGCTCCGTCACATCCTGTCCGGAAAGCAGCACGCGCCCCTTGTCCGGCGATTCCAGCCCGGCAATGATGCGCAGGGTGGTGGTTTTGCCGCAGCCGGAAGAGCCTAAAAGCGTGATAAACTCCCCCTGAGAAACTGACAGGCTGATGCCCTTTAAAACCCTTGTGTCCCCAAAGCTTTTTTCTATGTCCGCAAGCTGCAAAAGATATCCGTCCAAACAGACCATCCTCCCAAGGCCCCCGGCGGGGAAAGTATACTAAATCAGTGTAGTTTTAACATTTTCTGATTATACCCGCCCGGGCAGGCTTTGTCAAGGTGTGCGGGGAAGCAAAAGCTTGTTTCCGCAAGAATTCACAGACCAGGGGAATACGCGCAGGCCGCCGGGGAATGTCCAGGGAACCTGCCCCGGCCTTGGGCTTGTTTGAAAAATCGCAAACACCGTCTTTTTGCCTAAATCCGGGCGCTTTCTGTGTTGGAAATCCTCGACAGGCGACAGCCTGTTTTGCGGTTTCCGCCTTGAAAGCGCCTCGCCCTAGACAAAAATCCGGCACTTTCTCTATTTTCAAACAAGCCCTTGCCCCAGCTTAGAAAATCAGGTATACTATTTGCAAAAGCCATAAGGAGGATCCTTTATGAAAACTGCCGCGCTGCTTCTCCACGGCCTGGGCCAGTCTCCCGCAAGCTGGGACAAGGTGCTGGGCCATATGAAATCCCCGGGGCCTGTGTCCTGCCCGGATCTTTTCTCTTTGGCAGGCAGCGGGCCTGTCACCTATGAAAAGCTGTACCAGGGCTTCTGCGCCTTTTGCGAAAAGACAGAAGGGCCTTTGGCCCTCTGCGGCCTGTCCTTAGGGGCAGTGCTGGCCTTGGCCTTTGCTCTGGAAAGGCCGGAAAAGGCAAGCGCCTTGGTGCTAATTGGCGGGCAGTGTGCCATGCCCCGGGCCTTGCTGCGGGTGCAAAACGGCATATTCCGCCTGTTGCCCTCTAAAGCCTTCCAAAGCATGGGCCTTGCAAAAAAAGATGCGCTCAGCCTCACCCGCTCCATGCTGGGGCTGGATTACCAGGGCCGCCTGCAGGAGGTTGCCTGCCCTGCCCTGGTGCTCTGCGGGGAGAAGGACAGGGCAAACAAAAAAGCCGCCCGCGCCATGGGAAAGGGAATCCCAAGGGCGCGGCTGGCGTTTATCCCCGGCGCTGGGCATGAGGCCAACATGGACGCGCCGGAAATGCTGGCGGAGATGCTGGAAACATTTTTTGCGGAAAACTGTGGGGAGTGAAAAACATTTCAAGCTTTCGCCTTTAAAAGTTTTCCGGCGGCATCCTGCTGGGAAGCGGATATCCCTGCAAGATACAAAAATTGACATTCATAATGCGGGGCGCTGGGTCAAAAATACCTAATGCAAACGCGAAAAAAACTTTTGAAGGAGAGAGTTATCATGAAAAGCAATTCTGTTATGGTGCCTGAAGCCAAGGAAGCCATGGAGCGTTTTAAGATGGAGTCTGCCTCTGAGGTGGGCGTGAACCTGAAGCAGGGCTACAACGGCGATCTCACTTCCCGCCAGGCTGGTTCCGTAGGCGGCCAGATGGTGAAGAAGATGATCGAGAGCTACGAGAAGGGCATGAAGTAAAAGCCCAACGCCAAAGCTTCTGAAAGCTGCCCGCAGCCGGGAAGGAGCATCCAGCCGGCAGGGCAAAAGCAGGCGGTTCAGGAAAACCTGGGCCGCCTGCTTTTTCGCGCATAAAAAGGGCGCTTCCAAAGCAGGGAGCGCTCCTTTCCATGGCTGTCCGTTTGGGTCACGCCTCAGGGGAGGCTTCCTTCTCCCCCCAATACAGCGCCGCAATGTCCTCTGTCACCTGCTTGAACACCCTGGCGGCAGCGCCTCCGTCGTCCGGGGTGGATTCCCGGAACACAGTGACGCAGTAGCGCGGCCCGGTGCTGTCGCAGATAAAGCCGCTGTACCAGAAGTGGAGCAGCTCTTCGCCGTCCCGGTACACCCCTGTCTGGGCCGTGCCGGTTTTAATGCCCACTGTCAGCCCCTCCGCCGCGCCGGGACGCCCTGTGCCGTTTTGGGCGGCGCTTTTCAGGTATGCCTGCAAGGTGCGGGCTGTGGAGGGCCGCATAACCTCCACCTGGCGGTCTGTCACAGGGGAAAAGGGCGTGAGGTTTCTTTCCCCGTCCACCAGCCCGGTTATCAGCTTGGGGGTACTGTAAACCCCGCCGCTTGCCACGCAGTTCATCATGGCGCACACCTGCAGGGGCGTGGCGGTCAGTTCTCCTTGCCCAAAAGCAAAATTCCCCAGCGCCCGCACGTTTTCCAGGGCCTTGCCCTCTGGCAGGCTTCCTGGCTGGGTGTGCAGGCCCCGGCCAAATTCCTGTTCCGAGCCAAAGCCCAGGTTATAGGCCATGCTTAGCACCTGCTGGCCTCCCAGCACCCGGGCCGCGCTGATAAAATAGCAGTTGCAGGATTTTTCAATGGCCCCCTGCAGGCCCACCTGCCCATGGGCTGTGCCGTCAATGCAGTGGAACAAAAGCCCCCCGGCGTTGATGGATCCGGTACAGGTAAAGGCCTGGGGCGCGCCGCCCGCCTCCAGCAGGGCCGCCGCTGCCGCCACCTTGAACACCGAGCCTGGGGCATAGGCGCAGAAAGCCCGGTTGAGAAGGGGGGAGCCTTCCGCCTCTGTGGCCTGGGCCATGTTTTCAGGGGAATAGTCAGGCACGCTTGCCAAGGCCCGGATTTCACAGTCCGGCACCTCGGTTACCACCACCGCCCCCTGCTCCAGCTCTTGGGCCGCCGCCTGCACCCTCTCCTGGAGGGCGCTGTCCAGTGTCAGGGCCACGCCGCCCTGGGCCTCCTCCATGGTGTCTATCACCAGCCTGTCCGCCCCGGCTATCACCCGGCCCAAAGCGTCCACATGGTAATAGACAGAGATTTCCCCCGCATAGGAGGAGAGCACGTCGTCCATTGCCAGCTCCACCCCGGCCGCCCCAAAGCCCATGCTGTCCAAATATCCCACCACATGGGGGGCCAATTGGTTTTTCCCATAGCGCACCGGGACGGAAAACAAATCCACGCACTCGTGCTGTACAGTGTAGGGCAGCACCATGGAAAAGGGCTTGCCGTCCTCCAGGGCCAGGGCCAGCCGCTCCCGGTACCGCCCGCCAGTGGCCTTTTCCAGGGCGCCAATGGCCTCGATGCCCGGGGCCACAGCCGCCACCTGCCGCTGGAAAGAGCCGGTAAGGGGCGCAAGGTTGCAGTCGTATATAGCGCCCCGGGCCTTTGCCACCTCCAGCTTGTAAACGCTCTGGCGGCCCGCGGCGTCCACATACTCCGCCCCGCCGGAAACCTGTGTGATAGAATAGCCTGCCGCCGCCAGCAGTGCCAGCAGCAGCAGGAAAACCACGTATGCCCTTCGTTTTGCCATAGTCCCCTCCTGCCCATTCCCTGTGCCGGGAATTTCCGTTTTTTGCTATGGCTATAGCCTGCCCCTTTTTGAGGGATACAGTCTTAAAAACTGGAAAATATTTTCCCCGGCAAAAGACAGGAGACACAGCGAAAATGACAAAAAGGTTACAAAACAGCGGTTTTTTGCACCAAATTACCATGATTCACAGTTTGTTCATTTCTGAAGCCGCATCCCAGCCGCCCTGGAAGGGCATAGGATAAACAGGCTTTTCCTGGGGAATGCTGGTACAGGCGGCAAAAAGCCGGAAAGGGTGGACGCGCATGAAAGAAAACTGGAAATATGGAACCATCGGGGGGCTGGCGGGCCTTGCCAACGGCTTTTTCGGGTCCGGGGGCGGGCTGTTCCTGGTGCCCCTGCTCACAAAATGGGCTGGCCTGGAAAGGCGCAGGGCCTTTGCCACCTCTGTGGCGGTCATCCTGCCCCTGTCCCTGGTTTCCGCCGGGGTGTATTATTGTAAAGGCGCGCTGGATTTGGCGGGCTGCTGGCCCTATCTTGCAGGGGGATTTTTAGGGGGCCTGCTGTCCGGGAAAATTTTCCAGAGGGTGCCCCTGGCCTTTCTGCGCAGGGCCTTTGGGGTTCTTATCCTCTATGGGGGCGTAAGGGCGGTGCTGGCGCTGTGAACTGGTTTTTCCCGCTGTTGACAGGCGCCCTTACAGGCCTCCTCTCCGGCTTTGGCATAGGGGGCGGCACGCTGCTGGTGCTGTGGCTGACCCTGGCGGAGGGCTTCAGCCAGCTTCGGGCCGGAGGCGTGAACCTGGCCTATTTCCCCTGCTGCGCCCTGCCCGCCCTGCTGGGCCACGTGAAAAACCGGCTGGTGGAAAAGAAAGCGGCCCTTTGGTGCGCCCTTTTCGGCATACCCGCCTGCATCTGCGCGGCCCTGCTGGCAGCAAGGCTGGACACCACCCTGCTGCGCCGCTGCTTTGGGGTGCTGCTGCTGTTTGTAGGGTGGCAGGAGGTGTTCCCCCAAAAGCGGGAAGGGGAAAAAGGCCCATAAAAAGCAAAAAGGCTTGTACCCGTTACAGGTACCAAGCCTTATAGCCTTATAGTTTTGGAAAGCCGCCCTTTAGGGCTTGTTCGAAAAATCGCAAACACCGTCTTTTTGCCCCAAACGGGCGTTTCCCTGTGTTGGAAACCCTCGAAATACGAAAGTATTTCTTGCGGTTTCCGCCTTGAAACCGCTCCCTTTGGAACAAAAATTCCGGCACTTCCTCTATTTTCAAACAAGCCCTAGGCGCTGGCGTGCAGCTTCTTGTCGAGGGCTGACTTCTTTCTGGCAGCCGTGTTTTTGTGCAGGATCCCCTTGGCCACAGCCTGGTCGATCTTCTTCACGGCAACACGCACCGCATCGGCCTTGTTCTCCGCATTGCCCTCAATGGCAGCGTTGGCCTTCTTGATTTCAGTCTTCAGTTGGGAATTGACAGCGCGGTTCTGCATGGTTTTTGTGCTGATAACTTTCACACGCTTCTTTGCCGACTTAATATTTGGCATCAGTCACACCTCCTTACTTTCCCGTTTGCACAGCAATTATCATACCACGGAAAGGGGAAAAATGCAAGAGGTTTTTTGCGCTGTGTTTGCGGCCGTAGGTTGTAATATTAAATGCGAAAGAACACGAAGCCCCCAAAGCGGGGGCGGGAGAGTTCTTCCGCATTTATTTTTTTTACCATAAAGCGCGGAAAATGTCAATAAGAGGGGTGAAAAAGCATGGCGGGAAGGTACAAATACCTGACGTTTGAAGATCGGCAGAAAATCGAAGTGTGGCACGCCCGCGGGGATCGCCCGCTTGAAATTGCCGCGCGGCTGGGCGTGCATACGGCGACGATCTACAACGAGTTGAAGCGCGGCTACGTCGGGGAGCTGGACAGCAGGCAAAGGGAAATCTACAAAGCGGAGCGGGCGCAAGCAACCGTTCAGGAGCATTTCAAGCGGCGGGGCAGGACGGCGGCCACGGCTGGGAAGGGAGGTTAAGACCGTGACAGAGTATGAACGGATCACAGAAAGCCCGCAGGCGTTGGCGGCCTTCCTTCGGGAATTGCCCGTATTAGAAGCCCCGTGGGATCAGGCTTTCCAGAAGCAGTATTGCGCGGGGTGCGCCGCCACAGATTGCGACGCTTGCCCGAATGAGGCGTGCCGGAATAATCCGGCGTGGTGGCTGGCGCAGGCGGCCACAGAGGAACGGGGGCGTTCAGAATGAGCATTTGCCGGGGGTGCGGGCGTGAAATCGACTGGATCAAGACGGTTGCCGGAAAGAATATGCCCGTTGATCCCGCGCCCGTCTTTGTGATCGAAGGCGGCGGGAATGACCGCTTTGTAACGGACGAAGGGGAGGTTATCACCGGGCGCGTTGCCCGCCCGGAAGAGGAAAGCCGCGATCTTCCCGTTGCATTCGTGCCGCATTGGAAGACTTGCCCGAATGCCGGGGACTTCCGGCACAAGCGGCGGGCATAGGCGCACAACGAAGGGAGCTTTTCAGACTATGCGGGAATATTACATTGCTTCCGTGAGCTGGGGCAAAGATAGCCTTTATATGCTTCTTCGGCTAATGGAAGAAGGCGTGCCGCTGAATGAAGTTGCGTTCTATGATACGGGAATGGAATTTCAAGCGATCTATGACATACGGAACAAGGTTTTGCCAATGCTTGCAGAACGTGGGATAAAATACACCGAATTTCACACAAAGAGGCCGTTTCTATACGATATGTTAGAAAAACCCGTAAACGGGAAAAACGGCCTTCATTTGGGGTATTCGTGGTGTGGCGGTTGCGCCCGCTGGGGAACGGCAGGGAAACAACAGGTTTTAGACGCGAACGCGAAGAAATACGCCGATAGCGGGTATACCGTATTTCAGTATGTGGGGATTGCCGCAGATGAACCGAAGCGCATTGAACGTTTGCCGCCGCAGAAGATCGCCCCGCTTGCTATTTGGGGAGTGGCCGAAGCGGAATGCCTGCAAGGTTGCTATGATCGGGGCTTTGAGTGGAAAGAAAGCGGCTTCCGTCTTTATGATTTGCTGGATCGCGTTTCGTGCTGGTGCTGTGCAAACAAAAACTTGAAGGAGCTTCGCAACATTTACGTTCACCTTCCGGAATATTGGGAGCGGCTAAAGGAAATACAGCGTCACACAGACCGCCCTATGAAGGGGCCGGGAAAAAGCGTGCTTGACCTTGAAACGCGCTTTGCCGCTGAAATTGCCCGCGAAGAGGAAAACAAGCAACTAACGCTATTCACGTAAACCCGCAACAGCAGAAAGGAGCTATTCAAACTATGGCAAGGAAACAGAAGACAACCGCCGAAGTGCAAGCGGCGATTTTCAAGCGGGAACACCGCAAAAGCCCGTTGCGCGGCGGCGTGAAGCTGACCTTGAAGAAGGCGCGGGAATTGGCCTTGCGGGAATTCGGCACGGCGAAGGGCCTTCAACGGGAAGAAGACGCGTTGCCGGACTACTACATAATGCAGTTTGGCAATATGCGCGTGCGGATCGCGCCGGACACAAACGGCGGGACGGGGTGCATTCTGATAGAAGTATCTTTGAACGGCTGCGGGCGCGCCTTCCAGCTTCACGATCCGGAAACCCTGCAACAAGACTTCGAGGCCGAAGAAAACCGCTTGCGGAAGGATCGGCGGGAAGCCCTGCAAGACTGGATCGGCACGAACGGGCCGGACGTGTGCCACGCGGAGGTTGAAAAGATATGGAACAGGCCGTAAAGCGGCGGGCGCGCCGCAACCGCCCTTCCCTTCCCCTTGCGTTGCTGGCGGCGGGGGTGGTGCTTTCCATCTTCGGAGTTGTGGCCGCGTCCAGAGGGCCGCAGGCCGCCGCCCCGCCGCTTCCGGAATTCACCGTTTCCACCGCCGCGCCGTTAATAACGCACACGCCTTCGGCGGCTGAAACGCCCGCGCCCTATGTGCCGGACGAAGCAGAAGTTGAAATGCTGGCGCGGGTTCTATGGGGCGAAGCCCGCGGCGTGCCTTCGGACATGGAAAAAGCGGCGGTTGTGTGGTGCGTGCTGAACCGCGTTGACGCGGCGCGCTGGCCGGACACGGTGGCCGGGGTGGTAACAGAGCCTTCACAATTCGCGGGGTATTCGCCGGACTATCCGGCCACGGAAGAGTTGAAGGCCATTGCCGCGGACGTTCTGACACGATGGGAGCGGGAGCGGCGGGAGGGCGGCGACGTGGGCCGCGTGCTTCCCGCGGAATACTTCTTCTTCACAGGCGACGGGGAACGAAACTATTTCCGCACGGAATTCATGGGCGGCACGGTTTGGGACTGGACGTTGCAAACCCCATATAGCAGTTGACAGAAAGGAGCTATTCAAACTATGGAAAAACAGGACAAGCAGGGCGGCGGCTGGGCCTTCCCCGCCCCGCTGGAAATTATCAAGTGCAAGGAAGGCAACCGGGAGTACATGAAGGAACGACGGAACCGGAAGGGCGGGCGGCTTATGCTGGTATGTGAATATCCGCTTTCGGCGGCTGACAGCTTCGGCGGCGAAGACGCGCGCATGATCTGGCGGCTGGCGAAGAAGGCCGCACGGGACTTCTTGCGGGTATCGTGGATCACAACCGCCGTTGTGCGTGCTTTCCCGAAGGAAAACGCCGTGCGCGTCTTCGGGAAGTATTAGGGGGTGCGCGTATGTGTGATTTTTGCCGAAAATTTGATTTTGGCGCGGCAAAGTGTGAAGTGGACAAGTACGGCGCGCGCATTGCAAACGCCGGGGGTTCTTACCGCTTCCCGCCGCATGAACAGTTCAATTACTGCCCGCATTGCGGCGCGCCGCGGGCGGCGGTGCAGATGGAGCGGGGGCCGCAGGAAGGAGGCGGCGACGCATGAAGATCAAGAGCATTGCCGCGATCTGCAAGAAAGGGAAACAGGTTGTTTTATACAACCGTTACGAAAGCGGCGGGACGTTGCAACAGTACATAGGCGACGGAATGACCGCATATCCCGTTTCCGGCCTTCCGGAGCTGGACGAAGAAAGCATTTTGACAATCTTTGACGTGCCGGAAAAACAGCGCGAAGATTGGTTTGTGCGGGTGATGGACGCGCCGGAAGGGATCAACTTTGAAGACACGGACGCAAACGAAAAGATGATTGAGCGGGACAACCTTTCAATCATTTTCAGCGGCCATACATTGAAGCCGTTGCAGACGCGGCGGGGGCTGGTATTCATTCAAAGCCGCTATTTGTCGCCCGTGTCGGACGTGCTGGACGTGTTGGAGCTATACGAACGCTTCACGCCGAACGGGACACCGTACATTGTGGCAAAGGCGGGCTTCCTGCTTCAAGCGGTGATTATGCCCTATGACGTTATCAACGCGGGATTTGTGGAACGCCTGCAACGGCTGGCACGTGATTGCGCTTTTGCACTTGATCTTCGGCGGCAGGAAGAGGAACGGGCCGCCGCCCGCGAAGCGGCAGGCGATCCGGCGCAATGCGCCTTCGACGTGGACACGTCCACAGGGGAAGTGCTGGAAGAAAGCGAGGCGGGCGAAGATGGTTAAAACGCATAGTGCTTCGCGGTTCGTCCTGCTTTCGCTGGAAGGCATACGGGACACTTCGGAAGTGATATTGCAGGCGCAGGACACCGGAAGCAATTTTGAAGGTGGAAAGCGTGCCTATCTTTGCGAGGTTGTGCGCCCGCTTGATTACAGCCGGACAGACACCGCGGACAAGCTGGCGGCAGAGTTGATGAAGGTAAATGAGGAAAACCGCGCCTTGCGGCGGCGGTTGGATCGCCTGAACAAAGAGTTGAAGAAAGCGAGGGCGGGCGCATGAACAAGGCTTTGTTGTCTTCAAAAAATATGTGTTGGTGTACGCCGCAAGACTTCTTCGACAAGCTGAACGAAGAATTTTCCTTCACGCTGGACGCGGCGGCCACGGACAAGACGGCGAAATGCCCGCAATATTTCACGCCGGAAACGGACGGGCTTAAATCCTCTTGGAAGGTTGCGGGGGGTACAGTATTTTGCAATCCCCCGTATGGGCGGGAAATCGGCAAATGGGTTCGGAAGGCATACGAAGAGGCGCAGGCCGGAACGCCGATCGTACTTCTTATTCCGGCGCGGACGGACACCTCATATTTTCACGAATTCATATACCACAAAGCGGAAGTGCGCTTTATCCGCGGGCGGCTTCGCTTCACCGACGAAGACGGCAACGCCGCCGATCCCGCGCCCTTCCCTTCTATGCTGGTAATTTACAATGGGGAGGCGGTGCGAAATGAGCGAAGAGAAAAAGCCGCCGTTTAACTGCCTGCTTGGGATTGATCCGGACGCTTCGCAGAAGTGCAAGCCTTCGGAATACCCGGAATGCGGATGGAACAAGCCCGTTGCAGACCGCCGCCGCGCTTACCAGAGGGAACACGGCTTGACGCTTTGCGCGGATGGGTTGCGGCGGCTGGTAATACGAAAGGCGGTGAAAAAATGAAATTCAAGGTTTGCCCGTGGTGCGGAAGTCACCTTGACTATGGCGAAAGGTGCGATTGCACCGACAAGACCGGACAGGAAGGAGGCGCGCAGAATGCTAAAGCGGATCAGGCCGGAAAGCGGAAGCCCCGCCTTCTGGATCAGAAAGCGGGGTAAAACGTTCATAGCATACATGACGTTCATAAACGCCGTTTTGGGTATTGCTTCCCCTTCCCTTATGTGTGGGTATGCCGGGGAGCTGAAACAGGCGTATGAAGAAGGCAAGATTTGAAAGGAGGAAAGCGGGTTATGAGCGAACAGGAACGGCAAGCCGTTTTAGAAGCGGCTTTGCAGAAGTGGGGCGAAGCGGCGCAAACCGATATGTGCATTGAAGAAATGTCGGAGCTTACAAAAGCCTTGTTGAAGGTGCGCCGCCTTCACGTGTCCATGATCGGGAGCGAAGAACACCGGAACCGCATTGAAGCGGTGCGCGAAGAGATAGCGGACGTTCAAATAATGCTGGATCAAATGCGCATTCTGTACGGTGATCCGGTCGAAGCCGAAAACGGAAAGTTGGAACGCCTGCAAAAGCGGTTGAAAGGCGGCGGGGTATGAAGGACAAATTGACCGCGGAAGCGGCGGGGCGGCTTCAATCCCCATTCGGCAATGATCCCTTCGCGCTGGTTGCGCAAGCCTTCGGCAATCTGTTTCCGGATCGGGAATACAGCGCGTACATAATGCCGGAAGTGACAGACGAAAACGGGAACAGCGCGTGCGGGGTGACAACCTTTCCGGAAGACGGTTCGCCGCCCGTGGTGGAGGTATCGGGGGAAATCCCCATTGCGGCGGGGGTGGAAGTGCTGGCGCATGAGCTGGCCCACGTCGCCACGCCGGAAGACCACACGCACGGCGACGCATGGCGGGCCGCCTTTGATCGGATTTTTGAGGAATACAACCGGATCGCGCAAGAGCTTTTCGGGGAGGCGTTCACAAATGACGAAGAGTGAAGCAAAGGCCGCCTTCCTTGCACAAGAGCCGATCATATACGGCGGGATAACGTATCTTCATATTTCCGGCTTGATTTATCGGTTGCAGGGAGGCAAGACGGTTCTAAAACTGGAATTAGAAGACAAGTGCTTGCACAGCGTAACGATTGCCGATCCGGAGCGGGTAACGCTGGCGGGAAATGCGCACTTGCAGGAAGGGGGCGAAGAGTGAACGAGCGGGACAAGCCGGACATACCGGAATTGAAGCCTTGCCGCTATTGCGGCGGGCGGGCTGAAATCGTAAAAGAGCGGTTTACCTACTTTGAGCCGCGCCCGCTGATTTTGTGCCACGAATGCGGGCTTACCACAAGGGAGTTTGAAACGGTGGAAGAAGCCGTTGCATATTGGAATAACTGAAAGGAGCTATTCAGACATGGAAAAAACATTGAAAACCGGAGAGATCGGCAAGCTGGCCGCGGAAAGCCGCTTCACCTATGGCGGCTTGGAATGGGTGGTGCTGGCGCATAACCCGCAGAAGAAGGCCGTGCTTGTGCTGGCCGCGGACGTATTGAAGACGGAAAGCGGCGAAACGCGGTATATGCCCTTCGACGAAGAGAACAAGAACGATTTTGCCGCGTCTTCCGTCCGGGCGTTCCTGAACGGGGACTTTCTGGAAGAGCTGGCCGCCGCAGGCGCGGACAAGGAAGCCTTCTTGCCGCTTGCCCTTGATCTTACGTCCGATGATGGATTGAAGGACTACGGCATTGACAAGGTAACGATCGGAATTTATACGGATCAGATTTACCGCGAATTCCGCAACATCATTCCCCCCGCGTCGGATTGGCATTGGACGGCAACGCCGTTTTCCACCGCCCGCAATGGTTACGAACATTTAGTGCGCAATGTCTATTCTTCGGGCGCGCTGGGCCGCAACATCGCGTACTTCGGCAACAGGGGCGTGCGCCCGCTTTGCGTCCTGAAATCTGATATTTTGGTATCTTTCAACGAAGACGAAGTGAAGGAGCGCACGCCGTCATTCGGGGAAATGATTGCAAAGGCAATCGCGCAGGGAGTTCAAGAGGCGTTTTCCGACGCTGGCGAGATCGGCGGCGAAGAGCCGGAAGAGGCCGCCCCCGCAGAAGAGCCGCAGGCCGCCACGGATCAGCCGGACGGCGAAGGTGAAGCAAGCGCGCTTTATGCCCGCTTCGCCGCCCTGAAACGGGCAGGCTTCACAGAGGCGCAGGCATTGGAGCTTGTTTCCGGAAAGGGAAAGTAACAGAAGGCTATGGGACAGGGTGGCGGCCACGCGCCGCCGCCCGCCCTACATTATATAAAGGAAAGGACGGGTTCATAAATGACAGCGTTTGATTTTATGGTTGCCGCCTTCTATTCCCTTGTGGGGGTTGTGTGCCTTTCGGTGGCGGTGGTGATCGTGTACGGCGTGGCCGTGGGCATTCGTAACGGATTGAAAGGCGGTGGAAAAGATGGGCGAAACCGGAAATAGCACCTTCGACGAAGAATTGCTTGCGCAGTGCGCTTATGCTTTGGGGTACGATCTGGCGCGCGCTTTGGCCGTTATGGGTGACGCGTTCGCCCGCGGGCTGGCTGGCGGCTTCGCAGACATGGCCGCCCCCGCAGGCGGCGTGGAGCTGGTACACAGTGAAGAGGACGAAGAACCGGAGTTGAAGACGGAAATTCGGGATTGCCGCGCGTGCTGGTGCGACGCGTGCGCGAAGCTGGAAGACTGCCAACAGCGCAGGGACGGCGCGAAGCCGGACGGCATACGCCCCTTTCCCTGCATTGGCTGTTTGAACGGTATGCGGTTCAAGCCGCGGGAAGAAGCACCATGCAAAGAATACGAAGAGGCCGCAGGCTATAACAACGGATAAAAGAAGAAGGCGGCTTGCGTTGCCTGCAAGCCGCCTTTCCCCCTTCGCGTCGCCGCGAAGAAGAGCTATTCAAACTAAAGATAGTATACCACCGCGGCGGCAAAATGTCAACTATGCGCCTGAAACACGGCGTATTTACGGGCTTGTAATGGGTATTAAGAAATGGACGGTAACAGAGGGAACGCGCTTGCGTTCAAGCTGATAGCGTTTGATTTGATTTTAATTCCCCGTCGCCTGCTTTTGGATAATCACGAAGGCGGCGCGTTGTCAAGGGTGCGAAGCACGGCGAAGCCGCTTGCCCTTGATGGCGTGTTGCCGGAGTGATAAAAGCAGGATCGGCGGCGGGGGATAAAATCAAACAATGCGCGGGGCTGGTTTGGCAGATCAGGAAGCCCGCCCGCAGGCGCATTTTAATTCCTTAGAGCCTGCTTCCCCCTTTAGGGGGACGGGAGGGGGTAAAAGACCTAACGGCAAGCAGGGAGGGAACGGGAATGCCTTACAGCAGTTCAAAATATGAATTCCTTTTTGACCGTTCGGAGGAAATCACAGAAAGCGCATTTGAGCGGTTGAAGCATAGCAATGTTTTCCGATACCGCGCCCGCACGATCAAGGCCGGGGACATTCTTGAAGTTGAGATTTTCCCCATTTGGAACACGCAAAACGAAGTTCGGAAGGCGAAGAAGGCGGCCACGAAGGAAGCACAGCAAAATTTGAATGACCGGAACGCGAAAAAGAAGTTGATCCGGAAAATCAATGCGAATTTCACGGGCGAAGACCTTTGCATAACGCTTACATACAAGGCCGGGTTCGTGCCGGACGAAGAACAGGCGCGCCGCGATATTCGCAACTATCTTCGGAGGGTGCGGCAATGGCGCAGGAAGAACGGCCTTCCGGAATTGAAGTATGTGTATGTGATCGAGTACGGCGGCGGGGACGGCAGGCGCAAGCGGGTTCACCATCACGTCATAATGTCCGGCATGGATCGGGACGTTGCCGAAGCCTTGTGGCAGGGCCGGGGCTGGGCAAATACCCGCCGTCTGCAACCGGACGATTACGGCCTTGAAGCCCTTGCCCGCTATATGACGAAGGAGCCGAACGGCGGCAAACGCTGGGCGGCAAGCAAAAACCTTGTTGATCCGAAAATAACGGAAGCCGATACAAAGATCAGCAAACGGAAGGTTGAACAGATGGCGGCAGACTTTGAGGCCGCGCCCGCGGCGATCTTCGGGAAGCTGTTTCCGGATTATGCTTTCAACGATTGCGAAGTGAAGTATTCGGCATACGTGGCCGGGGCCTACATCTACGCGAGAATGTGCCGCCGTCCAGAGCCGCCAAAGAAGGACAAAAAGCAAAAAAAGAAACGGAGGAATTAGCATGGCACGCTTTTTCATGGGTGGGAAGGTTTACGACACGGAGAAGGCCGAAGAGGTAGCACGCTTTCGGCGTTCCTTTCCGTCTTCGCTTATTCAAGGGATTTACTTCCGGAAGGATATGACGCTTTACAGAACGGAACGCGGGAATTGGTTTTCTGTTAGCAAAGAAGACTATGGAGAACAGGCCGGACACCTTGAAACGGAAGAGAGCGTAAAGCGGATTTTTGAGGCAACGAACAACATTGAAGCATTTGAACGGTTCTTCGGGGAGGTTGAAAAAGCATGATTGAAAATCCGCAGATCGGCGGGCAATGCTGGATTATAACGGACATTTGGGAAACGCTATGCGCCGTTCCCGTGGAGATCGTGGCCGTGGAGCCGGACGGCGGCGGGATCGTGTGCCGCTGGCATATCACGGAAGAGTATTCGGAGGATTACGACGGCTTGAAGCCGGAAGACCTCTTTTCCACGGAAGCGGCGGCGCGGGCGGCGATACGCGAAGGGCGCGGCGGCGTTGAACCGTGGGTGAAATGGAAGGGCGGTGAAGACCATGCGCGCAAATAACGCCCCTTCCCTTCCTGTTCCAACAGAGAGCGCGGAACAGCAATGCCTTTTCCGCTGGGCCGTCTTTCAAAGCGGGCGTTTTCCGGAATTGGCCTTGCTTTACCACGTGCCGAACGGCGGGAGCCGGAAGAAGGCAGAGGCCGGACGCTTCCGCGCCGAAGGGGTGAAGGCGGGCGTGCCGGATTTGTGCTTACCCGTCGCCCGCGGCGGCTTTCATGGGCTTTACATAGAACTAAAGCGGCAGAAGGGCAGTAAAACAAGCGGCGATCAAAAGCGGTGGCTGTCGGAGCTGAAAAAGCAGGGCTATTTTACGGCCTTGTGCAAGGGCTGGGAGGCCGCCGCAAAGGTTATCACGGACTATTTGAGCATGGGAGGGAAGCAGGCTTGAAAAGAAAGCGGTTTGTAAAGCTGGCTATGTCTTACGGGGTACAGCGAAATGAAGCGGAACGGTTGGCGAAGCTGGTTTGCGTCTTGGGTTCGTATGAAGCCGTTTTTGCGCATTATCGCCATTATCTGGAAGGCAAGCGCGCAATTGCGGTGTTCCAGAGAATTTATAAATCTGTCTTGCGCGCGGTTCGCCCTATGGTGAAGACCCTACAGGAATTATTTTGCGGCATAGATTGGGCGACGGCGGCAGAAGACGAAGACGGCGAAAGCGGCGGGAAGGAGTTTTGACAATGGCAAAAATATCTATGCGGGTGATCCTGAAAAGCGGCGTTGAGTTTACGACGAAGTGCGATAAATTCACGCTGACAAGAAACGGGCTGGATCAGGTGACGGGCTACAACATTAGCGGGATCACAGAAAACAAGCCCGTTTATCTGGACTTTGAACAGGTGGCGGCGATCGTCCGCGTGCTTTCGGACGAAGGCGGCGAAGAGGCCGCCGAAACGGAATAATAACGGAAAGAGGGTGCAGGACATGGGAAGGAAACAAGCGGGCATAATCACGGACGAAGTGCGGGAGCTGATAAACGAAGTTGCGCGGGCAACGGCTTCTATGGCCTATATTGACGGCATGGGCGGCAACGTCAATTACTTCCGCGCAATGGAAAGTCTGCTTTTCAACTACAAGAAGTTGCAAACGCTGGTTGCCGATTATGAAGGCTATACGCGCGTGGAGCTTCAGGGGAAAAGCAAAAGCATAGGGAGCTTTTCACCTTCGAGCGGGGGCAACACACACCGGACGGAAGATGATATTTTGGAAGAGTTGGAGCGGGACAAGGTGAAGGCATACCACAGGACGCGGGCGCGGCTTGAAGAGATAGACCGCGTTATATCGCTGTTTGCAGATCGGAAGGAATTTCACGTTGTCCGGCTGTACTACTTCGGGGAGGACGCACAGGGGGAGCCGCGCCCCGCAGACGCGCCGCCGTACACGTGGGACGATATAGCGGAAGAGCTGGGGGGCATGGGCCTTGTGCGGGACGCGAAGAGCGCGCGCCGCTGGCGCAACAAGATAGTAAACGACATGGCCGTGTGTATGTTCGGCAAGCCCGCGGCGGTGGCCGCTGGCACGTTCAGGAAGGAGCGGGCAAGCGGCAGGGAGTAAAACAGGGCCGAAAAATGCCCGTTTCGCGCCCGTTTCATGCCCTTGCATTGCCCGTCTATATGTGCTATAATTATTACGCTGATTTATTGCGAATGAAACAGCACACTTCAAAAGCCTTCACGGGTTCGCCCGTGGGGGCTTTTTCTTTTGCCTGAAAGGAGGCGGCAGGCGTGAAGCCGTGGGCAGAAAGGTTCTACAATTCGGACGCATGGCGCGCGTGCCGCGAAGGGTTCTTGCAATCAAAGGGCTATCTTTGCGAACGATGTTCAACGCCCGACAATCCGATCGTGGCGAAGATCGCACACCACAAGAAATATTTAACGCGGCAGAATATCGACGATCCGCGGGTTGCGCTTTCGTGGGATAACTTGGAGGCCCTTTGTCAAGATTGCCACAACAAGGAACACCACAGAAGCGGCAGGCCGAAGCGGTACACCTTCGACGCGAACGGCAATCTTGTATATCCCCCCCATTCGCCGCAGAATTAGGGAGGGTGGAACACCGAGGGCGGGAGAATAAAAAAACTCCGCAGGCGCGCGCATAACGGGTGTACGCGGTGGGGGGTGTAGTGGAGGACGGAAGAAAGGGGGCGTTTTTTATGGCGGCAAAGAAGGACTTGACGAAGGATCAGCGGATCAAGCGGGAGATCGCGCGGCTTAAAAGGGTTTTCCGTGACTTGGATAAAAACAAGTTGCAGACCGTGGAAAGCCTGATAAAAAACGCCGCGTTTATGGCCGTTTCGCTGGAAGAGCTACAAGAAATTATCAACGCCGAAGGCTACACCGTCGAATACCAGAACGGCGAAAATCAGAAGGGGACGAAGCAGAGCGACGCAGTAAAAACCCATATTGCAATGACGAAAAATCATGCTTCGATCATAAAACAGCTAACCGATCTTGTGCCGCCTGAAAAGAAAAAGGAAAGCCGTTTGCAGGCGTTACGGGACGAATAAATGCCGTTTGCAAACTACATTTACGAATATTTTTCGGGCATTCAGACGGGAAAATATACGGTTGGCAAGTGGGTTCGGCTGATTTATGAAATTGTCATTGCAGGGCTTGAACGAGGGGAATATTTCTTCAACGCGAAGAAGGCAAACAAGGCAATTCGCTTCATAGAGAATTTTTGTCACCATTGCGAAGGCCGGGACGATCTTTTGAAGCTGGAAGTGTGGCAAAAGGCTTGTGTTTCCGTGATCTTCGGGATCGTGGACGCGGACGGCTTGCGCGTGTTCCGCGAAGTCTTCATTGTCATAGGCCGGAAGAACGGCAAGACGCTTTTTGCTTCGGCGGTGATCGCGTACATGGCCTATTTAGACGGCGAATATGGAGCGAAAATATATTGCCTTGCGCCGAAGCTGGAACAAGCAAACATTGTCTATGATAACTTCTTTCAGATGATAAAAAAGGAACCGGAGCTTTCGGAGCTATCCAAAAAGCGGCGTTCCGATATTTACATTGAAGAGGCAAACACGGTTATAAAGCCGCTGGCCTTCAACGCGAAGAAATCAGACGGCTTTAACCCGCATTTGGTTGTCAATGACGAAGTGGCAAGCTGGCGCGGCGACGGCGGGTTGAAGCAATACGAAGTTATGAAATCCGCGCTTGGCGCGCGGCGGCAACCGTTGATCCTGTCAATCAGCACGGCGGGATATGAAAACGACGGGATTTTTGATGAATTGATGAAGCGATCCACGGCCTTCTTGAAGGGCAACAGCAAGGAACGCCGCCTTTTGCCGTTCCTATACATGATCGACGATGTGGAACGCTGGAACGATATTGAAGAGCTGAAAAAGGCAAACCCGAATATGGGCGTTTCCGTGTCGGAAGACTTCTTCCGCGAGGAAATAGCGGTTGCGGAAATGTCCGCAAGCAAAAAGGCCGAATTCCTGACGAAGTATTGCAACATCAAGCAGAATTCTTCTATTGCATGGCTTGACGCGCACGTTGTAGAAGGTTCGGCGGCAGAAATCACGCTTGCAGACTTCCGGAAAACCTATGCCGTGGGTGGCATTGACCTTTCGCAAACAACGGACTTGACGGCGGCAACGGTGATCGTGGAGCGGGGCGGGAAGCTGTATGCGTTTACACAGTTCTTCATGCCCGCAAACCGCGTCGAGCGGGCAACGGCAATCGACGGCGTGCCGTATGCCCTTTTTGTGCAGAAGGGTATTATAACGCTTTCCGGCGAAAATTACGTTGACTATAAGGACGTGTATAATTGGTTCGTCATGCTGAAAGAAAAATACGAAATATACGTGCTTAAAGTGGGCTATGACCGATACAGCGCGCAATACCTTGTTGACGATATGCGCGCCTATGGCTTCCACATGGACGATGTTTTTCAGGGTGAAAACCTTGCGGGCGTGATCCGCGAATTTGAAGGGATTTTGCTTGATGGCAATTTCAAGATCGCGGATAACAGCTTGCTAAAGGCGCATTTCCTGAATGTGGCCTTAAAGCACAACATGGAAACGCGGAAATTCCGTCCGGTTAAAATCGAACAGCGGGCGCGCATTGACGGCTTTGTGTCGGTGATCGACGCAATGACCGTCCGGCAGAAATACTATAACGAAATCGGCATAATGCTAAAAAATGCGGGGTGATTTGTCAAATGGGAGTGTTTGAAACTATTTTCCGGAGGCCGAAAAGCGATCTTGTGCCAACAGGCTATTTCAAAATGCTGAACGGGTACACGCCCGTTTTCACGAACGCGCCGGAAAGCGTCTACGAAATGGAGATCACGCGGGCGGCTATTCATTCGTTCGCGTCCTTTTGCAGTAAATTGAAGCCGGAAATATCGGGGAGCGCGAAGAAGCACCTTGAACGCACGTTGCAGTTTAAGCCTAACCCGTTTCAGGACACAACGAAGTTTATTTACCGCGTGGCGACGATCCTTGCGGTGAACAACACCGCCTTCATTGTGCCAATAGAAGACGAATTCGGCGGCCTTGTGGGGTATTATCCCCTATTGCCGCAGAATTGCGAAGTGTTAGACGTGGGCGGCGTGCCGTACTTGCGCTATACGTTTTCAAACGGACAGCGGGCGGCGATCGAGTTTGACCGCGTGGGCGTGCTGACGCAATTTCAATATTCCGATGATTTTTTTGGAGAAACGAACGCGGCCTTGCGCCCCACAATGCAGTTGATCCACACACAAAATCAGGGGATCATAAACGGCGTGAAGAATTCGGCTTCTATTCGCTTTCTGGCGAAAATTGCGAATATGCTTGCGCCGGAAGACATAGCGAAGGAGCGCAAACGCTTCACCGAAGACAACCTTTCCGCGGACAATCAAAGCGGCATGATTATCTACGATCAGAAATTTGCAGACGTGAAACAGGTTGATAGCAAGCCCTTCACGGTGAACGCCCTTCAAATGCAACAGATCAACGAAAACGTGTTTAACTACTTCGGGACTTGTCTTGAAATCCTGCAAAACAGGTATACCGAAGACCAATGGAACGCGTACTATGAAGGCAAAATTGAGCCGTTCGCCCTGCAACTTTCCCTTGTCATGTCGAATATGACCTTTACGCCGCGGGAGATTGCCCATGGCAACGCAATCACGTTCACGGCGAACAGGCTTCAATACGCAAGCAATCAAACGAAGCTGAATATTTCCACACAGCTTTTTGACCGCGGGTTGCTGAACCGAAACGGCGTTATGGACATTTGGAACATGGCGCACGTAGAGGGCGGCGAAAAATACTATATCCGCAAAGAGTACACAGAAATTTCACAGCTTGGAAAGGAGGGAGCCACAAGTGCCGATAGTGAAGGATCGGGAATACCGACAGATGGCGTTACCGCTGGCGACGGCGGCGACGGGGACGGCGAAGAGGTTTGACACGGATTTTTACGTTGAAGGCTTTGCCACAACCTTTGACACGCCGTATTTGCTGTATGAATACGACGGGGTGCAATATTTTGAAGTGGTAGACCGGAACGCCCTTGCGGGCGCGGATTTGTCCGACGTGATTATGCAGTACGATCACGCGGGCATGGTGTACGCACGAAACAAGATGGCAAAAAGCAAGCCGCCTTCCCTGCTGGTTGAACCGCAGGAAAGCGGCCTTTTTATTGCCGCAAATTTGGGCCTTACCGAAGAGGCCCGGAAACTTTACAGCACGATCGACGCGGGGTTGATTTATAAAATGTCGTGGGCGTTCAGGGTTGCGGAAGACGCATACAACAAAGACACGCACACGCGAACAATCTTGCGGATCAAGAAGGTTTACGACGTTTCCGCGGTATCTTATCCCGCAAACGTCGATACCGATATTGCCGCGCGTTCCTACTTCGACGGAGTGATCGAAGCAGAGAGGCGGGAGGCGTTAGCGCGGCAGGCACAGCTATTGAAACTAAAAATTTTATTGGAGGTATGACAACATGAGATTGCAGGAAATCGAAGCCCGCCTTGCGGCGATCAAGAAGGAGATCGAAGAGAGGGGCGCGGAGCTGACCGCGGAGCAGTTGGCCGCGTTCACGAAGGAGGTTGACGATCTAAAAACCGAGAGGGCGGGCCTGCTGGCCGCCGCCGAACAGCGTTCTTCCCTTCTGGCTTCCATTGCGGAAGGCACAAGCGGCGGCGCGGTGGTTCGTTCCTTCCCTTCCCCCGCCGCCCCTGCTGGCGGTGAACAGCGCGGGGAAGCTGACCCGCTGGACAGTATGGAATACCGCCGCGCGTTCATGGACTACGCTTTGCGCGGCACGCCCATTCCGGCAGAGTTCCGCGCAAACGCCGTTTCTACAACCGCGGACAACGGCGCGGTAATCCCCACAACGATCTTGAACAAGATCATTGAGAAAATGGAAGCCGTGGGCATGATCCTTCCGCTGGTGACGCGCACGGCCTACAAGGGCGGCGTTTCTATCCCGACTTCCAGCGCGAAGCCTGTTGCGACGTGGGTTGCAGAGGGCGCGGGGAGCGACAAGCAGAAGAAGGCCACGGGAAGCATTACCTTTGCTTACCACAAGTTGCGGTGCGCCGTGGCCGTGTCGCTGGAAGTGGACGTTATGGCCTTGTCCGCGTTTGAAGCGACGCTTACCAATAACGTTGTGGAGGCTATGACGAAGGCCACGGAACAGGCCATTGTTTCCGGCGATGGGAGCGGGAAGCCGAAGGGCATTCTTTCCGAAACCGCCCCCGAAGGGCAGGCGTTGACTTCCAGCGCGCCCGCGTATGCTGACCTTGTGGCCGCCGAAGGCGCGTTGCCGCAGGCATACGAAAACGGCGCGGTGTGGTGCATGAGCAAAAAAACCTTCATGCAGTACGCGGGCATGGTGGACGAAGTGGGACAGCCGATCGGCAAGACCAACTACGGGATCGCGGGCAGGCCGGAAAGAATGCTGTTGGGCCGCCCCGTGGTGTGTTGCGATTATGTGCCGTCCTTCACTTCCGGCATGGACGCGGGAACCGTGTTCGCGTTCCTCTTCAACTTCAAGGACTACGTGTTGAACACCAACTACACTATGACCGTGAAGAAGTATGAGGATAACGAAACCGACGATCAGGTAACAAAGGCGATTATGCTTGTTGACGGCAAGGTTGTTGACAAGAATTCCCTTGTTACCATTGCGTCCGGCGCGGCTTCTGGCGGCGGTGGTGGGCAGTAATGACGCGGAAGGGGTGAACGGGCAATGCTGGACAAGGTGAAGGCCGCCTTGCGTGTGAAAACAACCGCCTTCGACGATGAAGTGCAAGGGCTGATTGACGCTTGCAAGGCCGATTTGCGCCTTGTCGGTGTGAACGTTCCAGAGGATCAGCCGCCCGCCGAAGGTGAACCGCCTTCGGCGGGTGATCCTCTTATCACGCGGGCGATTATCCTATACGCAAAGGCAAACTTCGGGTATAGCGACGATAGCGAGAAATACCGCGCCGCCTATGATTACTTGAAGTGTTCTTTGAGTTTAGCGGGGGGTTATCATGCGGTGGATTGATGAAATTACCTTGATCAACCTGGAAGCCCCCGAAGAGCGGGTGAACGCAAACGGCTTCCCGAATGAACCGAAGGAAACGCGCACGGTGCTTTTCGGCAACAAGAAATCCGTGGGCTTTTCGGAGTTCTACAAAGCCGCGGTTGCGGGTTACGCCGCGGAATTGAAGGTTGACGTATACACGGAAGAGTACGGCGGGCAAAAGCTGGCCGAAGTGGACGGCGTGCGATACCGGATATTGCGGACATACCGCGATCCGAAGAACACGGACATAACGGAATTGACGCTTTCCGATCTTCCGGAAGTGCAGGAAGACCAGGGCGAAGAGCCGGACGGCGGCGAACAGGAAGGAGGCGGGGACGGTGGCGCGGTTTGAAGTAAACGGCATTGAAGGCTTCGAGGATAAAATCTTGAAGCGGGAGGCCGCGGCAACGGCGGCAGTTCCCGCTATGCTGAAAGCTGGCGCGGCGGTGCTGGTAGACGCACAGCAAGCGGAAATCCGCAGCACCTTTCACAGCGGCAGAGTAACAGGCGATCTTGCAAGCTCTATCAAAGCAACGTCCGTCAAGAAGAAGGACAGCACGCAATACGTGGAGGTATACCCGCAGGGGACAAACCGCCGCGGGGAGCGTAACGCCACGGTGGGATTTGTCCACCAATACGGGCGATCCAATATGCCCGCGCGTCCGTGGTTCACAAGCGCGAATGAGAAGGCCGCGGGAGAGGTACAAGAGGCAATGCGGCAGGAATGGGACAAACAGCAAGGAGGCGGGGCCGAATGATTGACACCGTGGACGCGCTGGTAAAATCCACGCTTGCCGCCCTTTGCCCGAATGTGGCGCGCCTGCTATACCGCGGGAAGGCTGGCACGTTCTTCACGTATCAGCTTGTTTTATCGCAGGACAGGGACGCGGCAGAAGACGAAATGCAGGGGACGGAATATATTTACCGCGTTGACCTTTATTCAAAGCGGGATTATATAGCCTTGTTGCGCCGGACAAAGCGGGCATTGAAGGCCGCGGGCTTCTATGGGATCGTGATTGATCCGGAAACCTACGAAACGGACACAGGTTTTTACCACGTTCCCATTGAATGCAGATACTACGAAAAAACGGAGGTATAAAAACTATGGCAACTATTGGTTTGCGCGATCTTTACCGTGCGCCGATCACGGTTGACGAAAGCGGCAAGGAAACATACGGAACGCCCGTGCGCATGGCGAAGGCTATTAGCGCGGAAATGTCCGTAGAGGTAGCCGAAGCGATCCTTTACGCCGACGATGGCGCGGACGAAGTGGTAAAGGAGTTTGTTTCCGGCGAATTGAAGTTGAACGTGAACGACCTTATGCCCGCCGATCTTGCCGCCCTGCTGGGGCAGACGCAGGACGCGGACGGCGTGGTATACGCCGGGGAGGAAGACGATCCCCCGTATATGGCTATCGGCTTCCGCGCGAAGAAGGCAAATGGAATGTATAAGTTCATTTGGCTTTACAAGGTGAAATTCGCTATTCCGTCCGAGAAGTACCAGACCAAAGCGGACGGGATCGAATTTGTCACGCCGGAGATCACGGGGCAGTTTATCAAACGCCCGGATGGGCGGTGGAAGGCTGAACACGTGGCCGTTCCCACGGAAGCGGCGGCGGCAAGCTGGTTCAGCGCGGTTCGGGAGCCGAAAGAAGACGCGGCCTAAAATCTGAAAAGGAGGAACGGGGAAGCCCCTTCGTGGGGGCTTCCCCTATTTTGTTATGAGCGCGATTAAAGACGGGCGTTTGCCGATCGTCCTTGACAAAGAACGGCATTTGCTTTTTTCCCTGAATGTCCTTGACGAAATGCAAGACCGCTTCGGCGGCTTTGACACGCTGGCCGAAGTGCTTTCCGGCAAGGAAAGCATTAAAAATCTTCGGTGGCTTCTTACCCTGCTTCTGAATGAGGGCGCGGGGGACGATGAAGAGCCGTTGACCGAAAAACAGGTAGGCCACATGATCCACACGGGCAACTTCGACGAAGTGCGCACGGCGATTTTCCGCGCCTTCGCTATGGGCAACAGCGGCACGGCAGAGCCGCCCGCCGTGGAAGACGAAGAAGACGAAGACGGCGAAGAGGAAAAAAACGCGGCGGCGGGCAAGGCTTAATTGACCTTGCCCGCCTGCTTTATATCGGGGTTACGCTTCTACGCTGGCCGGAAGCCGACGTTTGGAAAATGACACCGTATAAAATCCTGACGCTGTTTCGCATTCACAAGGAATTCAATCCGGATCGGTTCAAGCAGGAACAGAAAGAAGCAGATATTGACGATGTGTTCATGGGGCTATGAATAGCAGGCGCAAAATCTTTTGTGTTAAAAATCAGTATAGTTCTTTACTTTAACACGCGCTTCGGCTATAATTGTGTTAAAGGCTGGAATTCAGGCGCATTCCGGCCTTGTTGCCAAAGACAAAACACGAAAGGAGCTATTCAAACTATGGACAGATCAAAGCTAATCAAAATTACGTTGCTGGTATGTTCGGCGTGTTGCCTGATTGCGGCAATAAGCCTTTTCGCAGAAGGCGACATTGCTTCCGGCGTTTGCGGCCTTGCGCTTGCCGTGGTGCTGGGAGTTTTCGGGTTTAGAAAAAAGACGGGGATAAAAAACGGAATTTCATATTCTGGCCCCCAAAAAGACTTTACGTCACAAGCCGAAAAGCACGAAACTCCACACAGTCTACCGCACAGTACAGCCGCACAAACTTCTTTTGCAGGAACATATAAAGTATACATTGAAGAGGGCGGCAAGCGTTACCACCGCGATGAAAAATGTTCCGGCATGAAAAATCCTAAATATGTAACTTTGGAATACGCCCTAATGCAAGGCTATACAGAATGCAAAAAATGTTCACGAATTAAATAACAACCGAAGGGCAGAAGCCCCCGCATTAACTGGAAACAGTTGTGCGGGGGTTTTTCTATGCCCATTTTACTGTAAGAAGGAGGGAGCGGCGATGGCAGGCAAGGAAGATGCAATTAGAACAAAAATTGTCGTTGATGGCGAAAAGGAGTATAGGGATGCCTGCAAAGGGATAAATGCTTCCCTTCGGGAAATTGGTTCGGAAATGAAACTCGTTTCTGCTGAATTCGAGGGAAACGAAAAAAGTATTGAGGGTTTGACCGCGAAACAAGGCGTTTTGAATAAGCAGCTTGAAGAACAAAAGAAGGCCGTGGCCGCCGCAGAAGCCGCGTTAGGGAAAATGCAGGGCGCATTGGAGAAAAATGATCCTGCGCTCTTAAAAATGCAAACAAACCTAAATAATGCAAAGGCCGAAATGGTTAGAACCCAAAACGAGTTAAGTAAAACATCGGTACAGCTTGAAGCGGCTAAAAAAACAGGAAATAGTTATTCTGATTCCGTGAACGAAATTGACCGTCATTTGTCCGTGCTTGGAGCGGAATTGAAAACCGCGGCTTCTGAAATGGGGATTACTTCTAACAAAACAGAGGCATTGACAAAAAACGGTAAAATTCTTTCGCAAATTCAGGAGCAACAGGGGAAGAAAATTGAGCAACTAACAAATGCGTATAACCGCGCCGCACATGAAACGGGGGAGTTTTCCGAGGAAACTGTTTCTTTGAAACAACAGCTTGAAGGGGCGCGGCAGGAATTCAACTCGACACAAAAGCAAATAAACGAATTGAATTCAGAGCTTGCAAAAGAAACCGCGCAAGTAAGTGAAGCGGGAAAAGCCTTTACGCAATACCAGATTGCCGCAAAAGAGATTGACGGTACTTTAGGAAATTTGGCCGCCGAACTAAAAATGGTAACGGCGCAATACGCCAACAGCGAAAACAAAATTGACGGGATCACCGCGAAACAAGAGATTTTGAACAAAGCTCTTGCAGAGCAAAAGAAGAAGGTTGAACAGGCAGAAGCCGCCTATAAAACAGTGGTTCAACAGCAAGGGGCAATGTCCGAAGAGGCGCAGACGCTTCAAAGGGCTTTGACCGAAGCCCGCACGGGTATGTACGAAACCGAAAATCAGCTTGACGCGCTGAACCGGGAGCTTGAAGAAGGCACAAAGAACAGCGCGGATTTTAGCGGCGCTTTTTCCGCTATGGGAGCAGGGCTAAAAGCGATCGGCATAAGCGTTGCCGCAATCGGAACGGCTATGGTTGCGGGGATCGGGTATGCCGTGGGCTTCGCTGATGAAGTCAAAAGCGCAATGAACGATTTTGAATCGTCAACAGGAATTGCGGAAGCGGCGGCAAAGGGTTTTGACGAAGCAATGTTGAACATCTACAACAACAACTTTGGGGAAAACATGGAGGACATAGCCGCCGCAATGTCCACGGTGGCGCAGACCGCAAAAGACCTTGATCCGGCGAACATTGAAGCAATGACGCAAAACGCCCTTATGTTGCGTGATACCTTCGGATATGACATACAAGAGCAAATGCGCGCCGTCAATATGCTTATGGATCAATTTGGAATGTCTGGTGAAGACGCGTTTAACCTGATTGCGCAGGGCGCGCAAAACGGCCTTGATAAAAACGGGGACTTGCTGGACAGTATCAACGAATATTCCGTACATTTCAAATCGCTGGGGCTTGACGCGGAAGATATGTTTAACAGCTTCGCAAACGGCGCAAGTGCTGGCACGTTTTCCGTTGACAAGCTGGGCGACGCTGTAAAGGAATTCGGGATCAGGGTTAAAGACGGTTCGGACGGCACAATGCAGGCGTTCGCAGACATTGGAGTAAATGCAGAAGAAACCGCGGCGGCCTTTGCCGCTGGCGGGGATCAGGCGGCAAAAGCGTTTGAAGACGTGACAGCCGCCCTTTTTGCTATGGACGATCCTTTAGCACAGAACACGGCGGGCGTTGCCTTGTTCGGGACAATGTGGGAAGATTTAGGCGTTGAGGGCATGAAGGCTTTAACAAACCTGAACGGCGAAATTAGCACCACAACGGACGCGCTTTCCGCGATAAACGCGGTGAAATATGATGATTTTGGATCGGCAATGTCCGGCTTGGGGCGCGTCCTGAAAACAAATTTTGTTCTTCCCATAGGGCAAGAGGCGTTACCCGCCCTTTCGGATTTTGTCAATGAGCTTTCGGCGGGTGCGGCTTCCGCAAACGGCGATATTTCTAAAATGGCTGACACATTCGGGACAGCCATTGCCGGATTGGTGGAAGACTTTTCGACGATCCTTCCACAGATTACAGAGTTTGCAACCGAAATTGTGTTAGGGCTGGTTGACGGGCTTGTAACAAGCCTTCCGACAATCAGCACAGCGGCGGTAGAAATGATAAACGCGATTGTGCAAGGGCTGATTGGGGCCTTGCCCGCGATTGCAGAAGCCGCAACGCAAATTATCCTTTCTTTGATCGACGGGCTTATAAGCGTTCTTCCCCTTCTTCTGGAAGGGGCGGTGCAGATTGTTCTTGCGCTGGCAAACGGGATCGGGGAAGCGTTGCCGCAGTTGTTACCGAAGATCGTTGAAGTTGTGGTTGCAATGGTGCAAACGCTGGTTGAAAATATCCCTATGTTGATCGACGCGGCATTACAGCTTATAACAGGGCTTGCGCAAGGGATTATAAACGCGGTTCCCGTTTTGGTGGCCGCGCTTCCTTCCCTGATAACGGTGTTGATTGACGGGCTTCTTTCGGCAATCCCGCAGATCATTCAAGCGGGTATTTCCCTTTTCACTTCTCTTGTACAAGCCTTGCCGCAGATTATTGAAACAATCGTTGCGGCGATCCCGCAGATTATAGAGGGGCTTATAACTGCCTTAACTGGCAGTATACCGCAGATTATTCAAGCAGGCATTGAATTATTTGTGTCGCTGATTCAGGCATTGCCGGAAATTATTGCAACGATTGTCGGGGCAATCCCGCAGATTTTGGCCGGACTGCTGACCGCCTTAACAAACAGTATACCGCAGATCATTCAAGCGGGCATTGAATTGTTTGTGTCGCTGATTCAGGCATTGCCGGAAATCATTACAACCGTTGTCGCGGCTATACCGCAAATAATCACTTCGCTTGTAACGGCTTTGGTTGGAAGTATACCGCAGATCGTACAAGCAGGCGTGCAACTGTTCGTTTCGCTGATAAAAAATCTTCCGACAATCATTGTTGAAATCGTGAAGGCCGTGCCGCAGATTGTAACGGGCATTGTGCAGGCATTTTCTAACCTACGCGGGGAGCTTATCAACGCGGGCGGCAATCTGCTTCGCGGGTTGTGGGAAGGTATCAGCGGGGCGGCGGGCTGGTTGTGGCAACAGGTGTCCGGCTGGGCTTCTAACCTTGTATCGAACATAAAGGGGTTTTTTGGCATTCACTCCCCTTCCACCGTATTTGCGGAAATCGGTTCGTATATGGGCGAAGGCGTAGGCGTGGGCTTTGGTGACAGCATGGGCGGCGTTTCTTCTGAAATGACCGCCGCAATGGGTGGCGCGGGGGAAATGACCGCCGCCGAAGCGGTGCGTTCGGTGAACGACGGCATTATATCCAACGTGGCCGCGCTGGAGGGCGCGGTAACGGCCATTGTGCAACAGGTAGTAGCCGGAATGACGGCGCAGGCTGGACAATTCGGGCAAATAGGCGTAGATATGGCCGCCCGCATTTCCGAAGGCATAATAAACGGGCTGGGCAGTATAACGGGCAAGATGGCCGAAGTAATACAATCCGTTATTACGGCCTTCACCGCACAGCACGGAAGGCTGACAACGGAAGGCGTAGAAATGGACAAGGCCATAGCGTCCGGCATGGTGAACGGCATTCCGCAGATCACAGGCAAGGCCGCACAGATCGTTCAATCCATCATTACCGCCTTCACCGCACAGCATGGCAAACTGACAACCGAGGGCGTGAACATGGACAAGGCCATAGCGTCCGGCATGGTGCAGGGCATTCCGCAGATCACGGGCAAGGCCGCGCAGATCATTCAATCTATCATTACCGCCTTCACCGCACAACATAGCAAGCTGACAACCGAAGGCGTGAACATGGACAAGGCCATAGCGTCCGGCATGGTGCAGGGTATACCGGAAATCACGGGCAAAATGTCGCAGATCGTTCAATCCATTGTCACAACCTTAAACGGCTTCACGTCGCAGTTTACGGCGGCGGGGGAAAACATGGTGCGCGGTATTTGGCAGGGCTTTCAAAATATGTCCGGCTGGTTGGAAAGCAACGTGCGTTCTATGATGAGGCGCATTGTCGCCGCCGTGGAAGCGGAAATGCAGATCAATTCCCCGTCAAAGGTATTTGCGGGGATCGGCGCATACATGGCCGAAGGTTTAGGGCAGGGCTTCGCCCGTGAAATGCGGGACGTGGAAAAGACGATCCGCACGGCCACGGCTTCCAGCGTGCCGGAAGTGAAACGGCCTTCCGGCAGAGTGAACCGCAACGAGCGGGGCGGCGGCGTTCAGGTGGTGCAAAACATCTATGCCAATGAAACAAGCTATGCACAGCAACAGCGGGAGGCCGCAAAGCAATTCCGCATGATCGCGCGGGAGGTAATGGCGTAATGGCAAGGAAGATCGAAATACTGACGTATACGAATGAGCGTGGGGAAAGTGTGGCCTTTTCCCACGCTTCCGTTTACCACACGAACAGCGTTAGCGGCCTTTCTGACGTTCGCAACGCAATTTACAGCATAAACAGCATGGGGCAGGACGGCGACACCTATTTAGGCAACCGCATAGAAAGCCGCGAAATTGAGATTGTGGGCAGTATCAGGGAGCGGAACAAGGATCAAATGCGGGAATACCGCCGCAGGCTGAACCGCGTTCTAAACCCGCAGTACGCCGCCACGCTGACATATCAGTACGGCGATTTTGTGCGGGTGATTGATTGCAAGGTTGACAACGCGCCCGTGTTCACGCGCAAGGCCATTTTTCAGGACTTCACAATACAGCTTCTTTGCCTTAATCCGTTTTGGAGGAAGGAGAGCAAGACGCGGGACGATATAGCAACGTGGATCGGCGGGCTGGAATTCCCCGTTGAGATCGTGCCGGGGTGGGAAATTGGGTATAGGCAACCTTCCTTGATCGTGAACGTGTATAACGACGGGGACGTGCAGGCCGGAATACGCGTGGAGTTCCGCGCCCTGGGCATGGTGACAAACCCCGCCCTTTTGAACGTGGACACGCAAGAATTCATCAAGCTAAATTACACGATGGAAGCAGGCGACACGCTGACCGTTTCCACGGGCTACGGGGAAAAAGAAGTAACCTTGAAGCACGGCGGCATTGTAACGGACGCGTTCCGCTATCTGGACGTGGACAGCTCCTATTTACAACTTTCCGTTGGTGACAACCTTTTCAGATATTCCGCGGAAGGAAACCTTGAAAATCTGGAAGTGTCCATATACCACGATGATCTATATTTGGGGGTGTGAGGCGTGGAGCTTTACATATATGACCGAAACATGATCCTTCAAGGGGTGATTGACGAAATTTCTTCCCTTATCTGGACGCGGCGGTATTGGGCGGCAGGGGAATTCAAGTTGCTTGTGCCGTTCACAGATCGGCACGTT
>NZ_QWLE01000187.1:0-933 GCF_009917365.1 Neglectibacter sp. X4
ATAGAACGACTATTTTTTAATAGCTTTTTAATTTTTCACCGGGGCAGGTGGTCACGGCACCTTCCGGTTGTCTTGTTAAGTATATTATAACAAACATCAAGGAAATGTCAACATGACCAAAGATTTTTAACTACAAATTCTGCTCCAAAAGTGATAATGTCTTAAGAAAGCGCAAGAGAAAATGTCCCAAAAGGATTCCTAAAAAACACATATCATAGTAAACTATCTCTTCGGAGGTGGTTTTTATCAGAAAGGTTGAACTTAGAATGAAAGAACAGAAAAAGTACGAAGTGATTAAAAAGCTAAAAGAAACAAACGGAAACAAGAAAAGAGCTGCCGTCGAGCTAGGCTGTACCGTCCGCCACGTAAACCGAATGCTCAAAGGTTATGAGACGCAGGGAAAAGAATTCTTTTCCCACGGAAACAAAGGCAGAAGACCTGCATCTGCTCTCTCTGAGGAGTTAAAAGAGTCTATCCTGCTTCTCTACCAGAACAAATACTATGATTCGAACCTTACGCATTTCACAGAAAAATTGGCTGAGAATGAAGATATCCGGGTCTCAGAGGGAACCGTCAGAAATCTGCTTTACTCTCATGACATTCTCTCTCCCCTTGCATGGAAACGGACTCGCAGGAAACTCAAAGACAAGCTAAAAACCCAAAAGGATACTGCAACATCAAAGACAGAAAAAGAAAGCCTTCAGACTGCAATCGTTGACCTGGAAGATGCACATCCTACCAGAGCCAGATGTTCCTATGCCGGTGAGATGATTCAAATGGATGCGTCTGTACATCTTTGGTTTGGCGAAAACAAAAGCCATCTGCATGCCGCCATTGACGATGCCACGGGAACCCTTGTCGGCGCATATTTTGACAGCCAGGAAACCTTACATGGATACTACCAGGTCTTCCGCCAAATTCTTGAAAATTATG
>NZ_QWLE01000188.1:0-310 GCF_009917365.1 Neglectibacter sp. X4
GTAAAAGGAGTTAAGTGTATCAAGGGAGCTGTTATAGGAGTCATTGACGATGAGGACATCGGTTCCAGCTGGGATTTTGGAAATTTTTTTGAGCGCTTCACGCTCCGGACTTCTGGTGATTTTGATGATTTTGTTGAAATCTCTGATGTAGGCGGAGGCCTGCTGGTAAATGTATTCGTCAATGGCAAGAAAAGCATCGGCGTGGAGTTTCTGTCCATCTGCCAAATCGTTTAAGTAGCAGTTGGTGAATACGATATGTTCGCCAAAGATGTCCTCCAGATTATTTTTGATAAACTTGATAGCCTCTGAG
>NZ_QWLE01000189.1:0-618 GCF_009917365.1 Neglectibacter sp. X4
ATAGCGTTCTTGTTGTTGGACGTTCTATATATAATGATAACTCTTTTTGAATTGTTCATGAAAACACCTCGCTTGAGCAAAAAATGCACGGGATAATTTAATAAGAATAGTATAGCCTAAAACGAGCAAAAACAAAAGGGAAAATGTGGTGAAATATGATTTAATAGGATTATAACACAAAATACTGGAAGAAGCGTGATGAAAAAAGGGGGAAAACAGCGATATAAAAAAATTGAATACTGTGGTAAAATTGGCATATAAATTGCTCTTTAAATTAAGACAGCCTAAAAAATAAGGAGAAGTAACAATATGGACAAAAAGATTGGAGTGTTAGGCGGCATGGGACCGATGGCATCGCAGCTCTTTTATAAACTTGTAACAGAAAAGACTGCTGCAGATTGCGACCAGGATCATGTAAGGATGGTCATTTACAGTGATTCATCTATGCCGGATCGAACTGGCGCCATTTTAAGCGGTGAATATGATAAAGTGTATTCTCAGCTTTTGGAAGACGCAAAAGTTCTTGAGAACTGCGGGTGCGAAGCGATTTGTATTACCTGCAATACAGCACATTTCTTTGGAGAAATGATGGTAGATCAACTCAAGGTTCCTTTTATT
>NZ_QWLE01000190.1:0-924 GCF_009917365.1 Neglectibacter sp. X4
CCATCTTTTCCTCTCCTGTCTTTTTTTGATGCTTCCATTCTATCACAATTCCTCTACCTTGTGTAGACACTATCTAAATCTTTCTGGCGTTTTTGCTCTGCTGTGTCCAAAACGATCACCCTCTTTCTGCATGTTCATTGTACCACAAATATCTCTGCTTTTCAAGGATAGCAGAGGGGCCAAGGCAAAAACTATCGTTTGTTTCCACCCTGGCTGTCCTGCGTTACTCGTTTTCCATTGCCTACCTGACTTCCTCACGAAGCAGGCGCTTGATTTTATCCTCCATCGTCTCGGTGCTGGTGGTGCTGAAATGCGCCCACACCCGGTACTCCTTCTGTGCTTTTAACCATTTTTGCTGAATGAAATAACGGCGCATACTCCGGATACCGGAGCGGACGAAGTGACCAGCTTCGGATTCGCCCGTCCCCTCCGATTCTCCGATTTCCCGCAGCTTCTTCCCGCCCATGTACCGGGCGCGGATGCGGCGGGCCTGGGTGGGTGTCAGGCGGGCAAAGACTTCGTTCATGCGGGAGAGATTGCGCTCCTGTTCTGCGTGATCCTCCGCTTGGAGAAGTACGTCCTCCGGCGATTGGGCGTAGACGGAAATGTGAAGCTGTGTCCAGTCGTTGGTGTCCATGGAAAAAACCTTGTGATATAGCTTTTTTTCTCCTGCCGCTGCTCGATACGAAGCCCTTCTTCCAGGGCCTCGGCCACCTCACCGCTGACCTCGACAAAGGCGTCCTTTTGGATGGTGGGATAGTAATACTTCCGCAGATTGATGATCGGCATAGGCTGACCTCAGTCGGTCATCTTTTGCGGACAGTTCAATACATACCATGTGACGCTGGATAACTTCAACCTTTCCCATCTTCCTATCTATATCATGGGGGAGGAAAAGGTTTCCCGGTATTCCCTCTACATGGC
>NZ_QWLE01000191.1:0-904 GCF_009917365.1 Neglectibacter sp. X4
ATCACATGGAAAATCTGACGGGCATATCAGCGCCCGTCAGACCGTTACCTTGTGTAGTCCCTTGTAAACTGTACTTTCGTATGTGCTAAACTTTGATTGATATCCATCTGAATGTCCTCCTTTTGGTGTGAGCGCAAGTACTTTGCGCTCACACCAAAAGGAGTTTTTCTTTCTTCATCATCGGCAGAAGCCTTCTTTTCAACCACTCGCCTAGCGAGTGGTTTTCGTTAGACAAAAACCCCCTGCCCACCGGGCAGGGGGGGCTGCATATGCAGGTAAAGCCAGCCACACGTCACGTTGGTACGGTTTGAGGCCTGGACTTTCCTTCTGCCCATTTCAACACCTCATTTCGCAGAAGATATCGAAAGAGAACCCGGCGAAGTCCTATTTGTAATGTATGATGTAAATACAAAACCATTTTCTCCTGGCTGTATCCTAAACCAGCCTAATGCTGGTTTAGGTGCAAAAGAAGAGACTTACCTACCCACATTGTGCTCAGAAATGTTCCAAATTAAGCCCTATGCGGACAAGCCCAGTGCCTTCGGCTTATCTGTAACTTTGTCAGCCATAAAAGGGTTGGAAAGTGGGATGAGGAAAGATACAAGAAAGGCGACAGAAAGCCTTATCTTATCGAGTTTTGCGGCACTCCGAGACGGATAAATCTCTATCGGATGTCTATTATAATTATGAAGCGTGAAAAAATGAGCTTGTCTGAATGGAGTTGGACAAGCTCATTTTTCTGTACTGAACTACACGATCGTTTAGCTGATAATGTTGAGTTTAGTGCGGAGGTGAATTTGTGCTTAATCGTGAAGATAAGAAATTCCTTAGATAGTGTCTACACAAGGTGAGAGGATCGTGATAGAATGGAAGCATCATATAAAAGGCAGGAGAGAAAAAGATG
>NZ_QWLE01000192.1:0-901 GCF_009917365.1 Neglectibacter sp. X4
CCTTTTCGCAGGACAGCTCGTTTTCGCTTCTCTCCGCATTGGAGATTCTTGATGAGGAACAGAACCTTGAGCGCAAGGCGGACATCTTCACTAAGCGCACGATAAAGCCCCATGTGCCGGTCACTTCGGTGGATACGGCGAGTGAAGCACTTGCGGTGTCGCTGGGCGAAAAGGCTCGGATTGACATGGATTATATGAGTTCCCTCTGTGGTAAGACTGAAAAAGAAGTCTATGAGGACTTGAAGGGCGTTATCTTCCTGAACCCCATGTACGGTTATGGAACGGCAACTGAGCCGAAATATCTGATGGCGGACGAGTATCTATCCGGCAATGTCAGGGAAAAGCTGGCGTGGGCGAAACGCTCCGCAGAGGTCTATCCTGATGATTTTACAGTCAATGTCGAGGCGCTGGAAAGGGTGCAGCCGAAAGACCTGACCGCAAGTGAAATCTTTGTGCGTTTGGGTTCAACATGGGTGCCTCCTGAGATTATTCAGCAGTTCATCTATGAGTTTTTGGATACGCCCCGCTATGCTCAATGGAACATCAAGGTTCATTACTCGCAGTTTTCCAGCGAGTGGAACATTGAAGGGAAGAGCTATGACCGCAGCAATGTCAAAGCCTACAGCACTTACGGTACAAACCGTATCAACGCCTACAAGATAATCGAAGAAACCCTCAACCTGAAAGAAGTCCGAATCTTTGACTATGTTGAAGATGTGGATGGTAAGAAAAAGCCGGTTCTCAATGCCAAAGAGACCGCCATTGCACAGGCAAAACAGGAGCAGATCAAGCAGGGCTTTCAGGATTGGGTGTGGAAAGACCCACAAAGGCGAGAGCTTCTTTGCAAGATTTACAACGAGAAGTTCAACTCTACACGACCCAGAGAGTATGACGGTAGTCA
>NZ_QWLE01000193.1:0-887 GCF_009917365.1 Neglectibacter sp. X4
CCAAGTATCTTCCTGGGGTACTGGTTCATCCAGTCCTGCACCTGCCGGACTGCCTTTTTCGTTACCTTGCTGAAATCTGTGCCCTTGGGAAAGAAACGGCGTATCAGGCCGTTGGCGTTCTCATTGCTGCCCCGCTCGTAAGCGCTGTAAGGGTGGCAGTAGTAGATTTTTGTGCGAGGGCCGCGTCCATAACGGGTGTGCTCCATGCCCTGGCAGTCCGCGAATTCACTGCCGTTGTCGCAGGTGGTGGTCTTGAAGGTGCGCCGGAACTTGCGCCTGCCGTATTTCTTCTCCAAAACATCCAAGGCTTTCACCACGCTGCTGGCTGTCCTGTCTGGCAAAAGGACAATAATCTCATAACGGGTTGTACGCTCTGTCAACACCAGCAAGGTCCCGCGCCCATCCTTCCCGCTGACCACTGTATCCATCTCCCAATGCCCGAAGGTTTTCCGCTCTTTTACCTCCGGCGGGCGCTTTTCAATGCTGTCCCCGGCAGAGGCCCGGGCGGCTTTAGGGTGGCTGGGCCTGCGGTTCCTGCGCCTGCCTTTGTAGCGGAGGTGCTCCTTTTTCAGCTTCAGGAAAACGTCCTCCCGGTAGATGTAATTGTAAATGGTGTTCACACATAACCGGGTGGAAAAACCCCTTTCCTCCTGCATTTTCGCCGCCACAACAGCGGGAGAGCATCTCTTTTCTACTATCATCCGTTCGATGTAATTTGCCGCAGCGAAGTCGTTTCCCAGCTTCAAACCTATGCCGCGTACCGCCAAATGCGCCTGATACCAGCGCTCCGCCGTATCAGCGCAGTAAACCTTTACAAACTCATACTCCGGGGTCATCTGCAGGGTCATGCCGCGATGAATTTCATTGTAAATGCTGGCCCGGCTCAC
>NZ_QWLE01000194.1:0-882 GCF_009917365.1 Neglectibacter sp. X4
CATCAACCCAAACGCCTTTAGAATTGATTTTTTTTCCTACCTTGCGCCGTATGCGGTAGTAGTCTTTACCGTTGATTGTGCAGTTGGTTTTGTTTGCCATGATACACCATTCCTTTTTTTAAATCCGCAAGGTTTGCGGATTTGTAGTTAAAAATCTTTGGTCATGTGTCAACCGTAATTGAAAAAGTCCAAAAATAAGTGCAATATTAGCACCAAAAAGCAAGGGTTACCGTGAGCAGTTAAACAGCCCAGGTTGCTTCGTTACCATACATAGCGTAGACATGTTTCATAAAGTTATCTTTGCGCCAAGGATGATGCATAGGCGGGATATTTTGCTTCTTTGGCTTCTTCGCTGCTGCAAGTTCTTTTTCTGTATTGAAATTCCGAGATACTTCTTCATGCAACGGAATCTCTTCCAAGGCGTAAATTCGCCCGTTTACGTTGCAAAACAGCCTGCCGCTAAGGGTCTGCGCTACCAGCACCTGCGTTCCTTTGTAGTAGTTTGTATGCATGCCGGATTCATCCAACATTTTGTACCGATGGTTGTTGAACCGAATGGAATGACCGGCATCCACTATACGGGGTGTGAGCAAGGAAAGAAACAGGTCGATTTTGTCTTTTGAGGGTTGTGTTTCAAATACAGACGTGGTAGGATTAAGGGGTAGAGCGAACTGTGCGTTGAATTTCTTTATGTAGGAGTGAAGGAATTCATTTGCCTGCTCCAGGTTTTTCACGCCTGCCAGTCGTAATTCGACAGGCAGGCGTGATTGTAAGGTTTTAAAAAGACGTTCAACTCTGCCCTTGGCTTGTGGTATACTGGTTGTTTTTAAATCGACACCGAATTGCTTGCATGCATAAGCAAACTGCGTAAATGTATCATTC
>NZ_QWLE01000195.1:0-881 GCF_009917365.1 Neglectibacter sp. X4
TGTATTCTACCCTCTAAAACCATCAACCAGAAATACTTATGGCAATACATGATTTTGTCGTATGATAAACTGCGTGATATGGCTAAAGGCGGAAATCAGCCCAATCTTAATGCCGGTATTATAAAAAAATTTTCCGTTCTCATGCCCCCATTGGAGCAACAAGAGCAATTCGCTG
Source organism: Neglectibacter sp. X4 (assembly GCF_009917365.1). Taxonomy (NCBI): domain Bacteria; kingdom Bacillati; phylum Bacillota; class Clostridia; order Eubacteriales; family Oscillospiraceae; genus Neglectibacter; species Neglectibacter sp. X4. The sequence goes on from NZ_QWLE01000195.1 coordinate 176, forward strand.
CCTTCGTTGAACAAGTCAACAAATCAAAAGTTGTATTAGAAAGAAGAGCATGTTACAATTAGTAAACCAATTGAAGAATGAAAGGAAAATGATATGACGAAAGACGTATTGTCATTTATTGTATATATGATTCATGCGTGTGCAAATAAATGGGGTGTGAGTCCGTCTGTAGTATACAAGAAAATGCAAACAGCAAATTGTATAACAAATTTTTTAGTGCCCAATTATGAGATTCTTCATACGCAAAGCACGCAGTATATAGTAGAAGATATTAACGATTATCTTAATGCAAGGGGGATATTGGTATGATTATTTATCATGGATCAAGTATAGCCATCGAAAAACCAGATATAGAGCATTCTTTTAGGTCATTGGATTTTGGCAAAGGTTTCTATACAACTTCCGTAAGAGAACAAGCTGAACGATGGGCTAGACGAAAGGCAGATATTTTAGGACAGGAAAAAGGGATTGTCAATGTATATCAGATGGGAGAAGATTCTTTAGGCTTATTGTATAAAGTGTTTTCAGAGGATCTAAGCGAATGGATTGATTTCGTATGCGCATGTAGAGATGGTGGAAGTGAGTACTTACAATACGATGTTATTATTGGTAAAGTTGCAAATGACAAAGTATTCCGGGTAGTAGACATGTATCAGGCTGGAATCTGGGACAAAGAGCGTGCACTGAAAGAAATAAAGGTTTATCC
>NZ_QWLE01000196.1:0-869 GCF_009917365.1 Neglectibacter sp. X4
TCTCTACGACTGGATGATTGAGACCAACGACAATTATCTCTCCGATGAGCGCATGAATCTGGATATTCAGCTTTCCCAGCCCATTATCGTCATTGGCGACCTTGGACGCTGGAACGGCAGAGTGATGGGCTATAAGATGATCGACTCCGGCAACATCAGGGACTGCCTGTATTCCGATACCGATTTCACCGAATGGTATGTTGACCGGTACGGAGATCTGCGGGCGGATGCCATTCACCATGACGGGACAAATCATTACCTCTATCGAATATTCAAAGAGGGCGTGACAGACTCCCAGATTGAACGCTTGCAGGACAAAATCTATATGGGGAAAGCGACCAGAGCGGACATCACAAGGGTTACTAAGAGGCTCGGTGATGAAATCGGCAGGGTTTACGGCTGGGACTTTCCGAAGAGCAGAACAACGGTTGAAAGGGAGGTTGGCTAAATGGAGCTTCATATCAGACCTATGTGCTTTGAGGAGCGCAAATATGCCTATGAGCAAAGCTCGCAGCTCATGAGCCAGACCGGAAGTATCGGGCGACTCAGAGGCGACTTTGGCTCCGGTGGCATGGAGTTCTGGACAACTTGGGAGGATCACCAGAAAGACTTGAAAACCGATGCTTTTAAGGCAGAGCTGGATGATGTCATCAATGCTCTGCGCTCCGAGGAATACGGTTTGCTCAAAGATAGGCGCAGCATGGTGAGCTTTGCACGAAGGGAGCCGGACAGCGCCTTTAAGGGAAACTACACCACCGAGTATGGTTTTCGTGTGGATACCAAAGAACATGCTCTCCTGATCCGCTGCAATCCTCAGCAGGGCGACTATAACTTCTACTGCTTCTGCTATGTCTCCAAATGGCTGGATC
>NZ_QWLE01000197.1:0-868 GCF_009917365.1 Neglectibacter sp. X4
ATTTGTTTTAATCCCAGCGTTCTTTGCCGATGTTTCGTTAGAAAATCTGCTTCTTTTCTCATCATATTCTCCTATTACAATTTGACCTTTCACCACTCTACGCACAAATTACTGCAATTCAATAGCGTATTGACGTTATTATGAGTTTATAAGAATCTTAAAAAGAATTATACCACATTTCAGCCCGATAAAAAACAATTTTTACTACATATTTTAAAATAAATTCAACATTTCAGCCCGATAACAAGGCTTATAAAAAAGTTATTCTATATCACAGGGAGGTATGAAAATGAATGTAAGTTTTATCGGTGAACGAATAACGGAGTTACGTCTAAAAAAGAACGTCTCTGAATATCAAATGTCCTATGATTTAGGACACAACAAAAATTATATCAGAGCGATTACGTCTGGTCGCTCATTGCCATCAGTAACAGGATTATTTAATATCATCGAATACTTCGGACTAACGCCATCAGAGTTTTTTGACAATGAACGACCACAAATGATTAGAAAAGCGATGGAATATATGGAACAACTTGATGAAGAAGACATGGTAATACTGCTGAATATCATGCAGCTAATTTGCCAAAAAAGAAAACAATCTGACTAAAGATCATTTTGGTAGTTTAAATCTCCTTATTCCATATATAAAACACAAAATAGAGAATTATTACCGGCTTATTTACAAAAAAGCCACATTTCAGCCCGATATCATATTTTTTAAAAAAGTTATCATAATGAAAATGGAGGTGGCAGTAATGAAAGCAAAATATATAGGTGAACGCATCACAGAATTGAGACTAAAAATGGAGGTCTCTGAATATCAAATGTCTTACGACCTTGGACATAATAAAAACTATATTAGAGC
>NZ_QWLE01000020.1:0-23591 GCF_009917365.1 Neglectibacter sp. X4
CTCCATCACCTCTGCCGAATACCGGCTGACAATCTCCGCCCCGCCCATAAAGGAGTTGGCGAAAATGAACACAATGGGGAACACCGCCACAACCGCCGCAATACCGATAATAATATTCGGAAGTATGCGTCTTTTCTGCATGTATATTCCCCCTTACTGGTAGGCGTCGGTGACGCGCTTCTGGGCATAAAATACAATCAGAAGCACAATTCCAATCACCAAGAATAAGATGTACGCCGCGCTGGAGAGCTTCTGCATGTTCAGCGACAGGAACTGGTTGTTCATATAGTGCTGGAGCATATAAATGTCTGGGCTGGGGTAGGCCCCGTAGAGCATATACACCTCTTTAAACACCTTAAAGGAGTTGACAATGCTCATCAGCAGCACCACAAAGGTGGTGGGCGAAAGGTAAATCCAGGTCACGTTGGTGAACTGCTTCCACTTCCCCGCCCCCTCCAGGGCCATCTGCTCGTAATAGGTCTTAGGGATCCAGTTCAGCCCCGACCAGAAAAGCACAATGTTGTAGCTCACGTTCTTCCATAAAAACACCGCCACCAGCACCCCCATGGCCCAGCCGTTCTGGGACACCGCCTCATGGCTAAAGCCCATCTGCAAAAGGAATTTCTGCACAAGGCCGTTTGCGTCAAACAGCACCTTCCAGAAGTAGACAATCGTGCCAGAGGGCACCACCAAAGGCAGGAGCAGCAGCATAGTGGCAGGCGCCCTCCCCTTTTTCATGCCCTGCAGGCACAAAGACAAAAACAGGGACAAAGCCATGCCCAAAGGCACGGAAAGCCCGATGAAAATGGCAGTGTTCAGGGCCGCAGACTGGAACAAAGAGTTTGCCAGGGTGTCCGAGAAGTTTTGCAGTCCCACAAAGCTCTGGGAACCCATGTTGTCAATCAGCGCGTAATACAGCGAAAACCCAAAGGGGATGGCGTAAAACAGCAGCACCCCCAAAAGGCTTGGCAGCAAAAACAGCCAATAGGCTTTTGTTTTTTTCACAGGCCCGACCACCCTTCTCCGCGCGCCAGCGCGCCTGTGGCAAAGTTTCTAAAAACCCTTTTTGATGTTAGGTTTTTTCGCAGATTTTGCCTGCTTTTCTCTATGATACCACATGCTGCCACCGCAAGTCAACCAGAATATTTCCGGAGGAGCGCCCCGCCCCCGCAAAAGCCCCCTGCGGGAACCATCTCCCGCAGGGGGCTGCAATCGCTTTATTTGCCGGGCTTAAAGCTGTCTTTCAGCTTCACAGAGCGGTTGAACACCGGCGCCCCGGGCTTTGCATCCTTAGAGTCCACGCAGAAATACCCCTGGCGCATAAACTGGAAGCTTTCCCCGGGCTTTGCGTCCCGCAGGCCCTGCTCCAGCTTGCAGCCCTCCAGCACCTCCAGGGAGGTTTCGCTGAGATAATCCAGGAAGTCCCCCTCCTCCGGGCTTTCCACAGAGAACAGGTTGTCGTAAAGCCGCACCTGGGCTGTCAGGGCTGTTTCCGCGTCCACCCAGTGAAGGGTGGCCCCTTTCACCTTCCGCCCGTCCGCCGGATCGCCTCCCCGGCTGTCCGGGTCAAACTCCCCGTGGATCTCCGTCACGTTCCCCTCATTGTCCGTCTCATAGCCCACGCATTTTACCAGGTAGGCCCCCTTCAGTCGGCACTCCGGCCCGCCGGGATACAGCCGCTTATACTTGGGCACAGGCTCTGTGAGGAAGTCCTCCGCCTCAATCCACAGCGTGCGGGAGAAGGACACCTCCCGGGTGCCGTCCTCCGGGCAGTTGGGGTTGTTTTCCACTGTAAGCATTTCGGTTTTGCCCTCGGGGTAGTTGGTGAGCACCAGCTTCACCGGGTGCAGCACCCCCATCACCCGCCGGGCATGCTGGTTCAGATCCTCCCGCAGGCAGTGCTCCAGGAAGGCATACTCCACTGTAGAGTTCACCTTGGAAACCCCGTTGCGCTCGCTGAAATTCCGGATAGCCCGGGGGGTGTAGCCCCGGCGGCGCAGGCCGCAGAGGGTGGGCATCCGGGGGTCATCCCAGCCGTCCACATAGTTCCCCTCCACCAGCGCCCGCAGCTTCCGCTTGCTCATAACTGTATTGTTAATGCCTAAGCGGGCAAACTCAATCTGCCTGGGCTTTGAGGGCAAAGTGACATTCTCCACCACCCAGTCATAGAAGGGCCGGTGATCCTCAAACTCCAAAGAGCACAAAGAGTGGGTGATGCACTCCATGGCGTCCTCAAAGGGATGGGCATAGTCATACATGGGATAAATGCACCACTTGTCCCCGGTGCGGTGGTGGGCCTTGTGGTTAATGCGGTAAATCACCGGATCCCGCATGTTGAAGTTGCCGGAAGCAAGGTCAATCTTGGCCCGCAGGGTCATCTTCCCGTCCTCAAACTCCCCTGCCCGCATCCGCCGGAAAAGGTCAAGGCTTTCCTCCTTGGGCCTGTCCCTGTAAGGGCTTCTGGCCGGGGTGGTCAAATCCCCCCGCATTTCCCGCATTTCCTCCTGGGTCAGTTCGCACACATAGGCCAGGCCCTTTTCAATCAGCTCCTCCGCCCCTTTGTACATGTCCTCAAAGTAGTCGGAGGCATAATAGAACCTGTCCCCCCAGTCATAGCCCAGCCAGTGGATGTCCTCTTTAATGGCCTCCACATACTCCACGTCCTCCTTGGTGGGATTGGTGTCGTCCATGCGCAGGTTGCACACGCCCCCAAAGCGGTCGGCAGTGCCGAAATCCACATAAATGGCCTTGGCGTGGCCGATGTGCAAATAGCCGTTAGGCTCCGGGGGAAAACGGGTGTGTACCCGCATCCCCTCTGTGCGCCCCCCGGGGGCCATGTCCTCTTTCACAAAATCGTCAATGAAGTTGGTGGAAACCACCTCGTCCAAATTTTTCACTTCGCTCATATCCATACCTCTTTACCGTTTTTTGTCCGTCTATGCCCTCAGCTTTAAAAGCCCTGCTTCCAGCCGCCTGAGGGCCTCCTCCCGGCCTAAAAGGGCCAGGATTTCCATAGCCCCGCCGGGGGTCACCAGGGTGCCTGCCGCCGCAATACGCACAGGCCACAGCAGGGTGCCGTTTTTCACCTCCAGCTTCTGGGCCAGGGAAATCAGCGCTTCGTGTATCGTGTCAAGCTCCCACCCGGGGAGCTGTCGCAGGGCCTCCAGCGCCGCCTCCAGCATCTGGGGGCTGTTTTCCAGGTTTGTCTTGCTTTTCTTGTTCACGAAGAAGTCCACAGGATAGTCAGGCAGCTCCTTGAAGAAGTGCAGCAGCCCCGGAATCTCCTGGAACCTTCCAATGCGGGCCTGCAAAATGCTTTGCAGCACGCCCCAGGGCTTTTCCGCCTCCCCGAAAACCTCCTGATAGTATGGCATGGCGTTCTGAAGGAATTCCTCCTCCCCCATCTTCTTAATATATTCCCCGTTAAACCACAGGAGCTTGTCATAGTCAAACACTGCCGGGGATTTGCTGATGCCCTCCACAGAGAAAGCGTCCGTAAGCTCCTCCAAAGAGAAAACCTCCTGGTTGTCCTTAGGCGCCCAGCCTAAAAGGGCGATAAAGTTTGTGATAACCGGGGCTAGATACCCCTCCTCCAGAAGCCCGGCAAAGCTGGTGGAGCCGTGGCGCTTTGAAAGCTTTGAAACAGAGCCGTCCTCATTGCGGCCCATAATCAGGGGCAGGTGTATATAAGCCGGGATTTCCCACCCGAAAGCCTCGTACAGCAGGTTATACTTAGGCGTGGAGGTGAGATACTCGCAGCCCCGCACCACATGGGTAATGCCCATCTGGTGGTCGTCAATGACGTTTGCGAAATTGTAGGTGGGGAAGCCGTCGGCCTTTAAAAGCACCTGATCCTCAATCTCCTTGTTTTCGATGCTGATTTCCCCAAACACAGCGTCCCGGAAGGTGGTGGCGCCTGTGAGGGGCACCTTCTGCCGGATGACATAGGGCGTGCCCGCGTCTAAAAGGCGCTGCACTTCCTCTTCTGGCAAGTCCCGGCAGTGGCGGTCATAGCCGCCAAAGGCGTTTTCCTCCTTCAGGCCCTCCAGCCGCTCCTTGGTGCAGAAGCAGTAATAGGCCTTGCCCTCCTTTACAAGCTGCTGTGCGTATGGCTTATAAAGCCCCAGCCTTTCGCTTTGGACATAGGGGCCGAAGGCCCCGCCCGCGTCCGGGCCTTCGTCGTGCTTTAAACCCACTTTCCGGAGGGTTTCATAAATCACGTCCACCGCGCCTTCCACCAGGCGCTCCTGATCCGTATCCTCTATCCGCAGTATAAATTTCCCGCCCTGGCTTTTCGCCACCAGATAGGCGTACAGCGCTGTGCGCAGGTTTCCCACATGCATAAACCCTGTGGGGCTGGGCGCAAATCTTGTCCTTACTGTTTGCATTGCACTTCTCTCCTCAATGTAACTACCGGTTTTGCCTGTTCCATAGCGGCGGCCCCTGCAGGCCCCGCTTTTTCTTATCCTCTTACTATAGCAAAAAAAAACTTTTTTGGCAACACGTTTTTGCTTTTTTCCTTTCCCTGCACAAAAAAAAGGCCGACACATCTGTCGGCCTTTCCAAGGCTTGTTGAAAAACAGGAATTATGTAAGGCTACACCCGCCGCACAATATGGGCCATGTCCTTTTTAGGACGGTAAGCCTGCCCTTTGTGGGAAGCGCGCCCCTTCCGGACAACCCGCAAAAGCAGCATGGCCCCTGCGCTGGAGGCAGCGATAATCAGCAGGAAGCCCCCTGCCGCTTCCAAAAAGGAAGCCGGCCGGCGGGACTGGACAGGCGCGGAAAGCTCCTCCACCTGGGTTTCCTCCTGGCGCACCTGCTGGGAATACCGATCCGCCGCGTCAGCCTTCTTTTGGGTGGCGGCGCTGAGCACCATAACCGTCCCCAGCGTTAAGACCAAGGCAACGAGAAAAGCCAGCAAATTCCTGAAAAAACCTCCGCCCATACAAACCGCCCCTTTCAGCATGTTTCATCCAGGCCATACGGCATATGTAGTATCTCCTGGGAGCCGCGGCCCCTATATTTACAAAAGAATGACAACCATTACAAATTGGTTACATTTTAGCATGTTTTCCTCATATTTTCAACCCCTTTTACCATTGTTAACACTTTGTTCATATCTATTCCCTGCCAAAACCTCCATCAGCCTTCCTTCTTTTCCTCCGCAGGGCTTTCCCCTGCCCCGCCTTTCTCCCTCAGGGACTCCAGCATGTCCCGCAAAAACCGGGGATAAGGCACCCCCATCAGCCCCAGGTTCTCCAAGATGGACAGCCCCTCGTTGGCCATGAAAAAGCAGCACACCGCCGGGCGCACAAAGCCGCCTCCAGGCAGGCTGTCCAGCAGCGTCCCCAAAAATACCAGCAAAAGGATGCCCCCCTTGCGCACAAGGCCCAAAAAGCCCGCGTGGCTTTCCAGGCCGCCCCCTTCTGTTTTTCCTGACCGCCTGAACACCCCGGCCACCACAAGCCCGGTTACGTAATCTGCCGCCATAAAAGCCACCAGCCCCTGCAAAGCGCCGTCCCAGCCGCCCAGGGCCTGTATCACCACCCCGCCTGCTGCCGCCAGCAAAGCCAATATCCTTTTCTGCATACCGTTCCTCCTTTTTTACCTATAAAACCACAAGGCTTCCTTCCCTTTAATATCCCCTGCCCCGGCTTACCGCGCAGCCCCAAAAAACCTCCGGCGGATCCATCTGCCGCCGGGCGTGGTAGGCAATGGCCAGGGCCATAACGCAGTCGTCGTGGGCGCCAGGCTGGGCCTCGGGCCTGCCCTGGGGGGTGCGCACAAAGGAGAGCATTTCCTCCAAGGTGGTTCTGTCGCAAATCCAGCCTGTGTGCTCCCGGACTATCTCCACCAGCTCTGCCAGGATGACGGGCCTTGTGCCCGCTGTGGTGCGGAAGCCCAGGGCCTGCTCCCCCTGGCGCACATACTGCCGGGGATAGCACAGGTTTTCCAGCGTGCGGATGGGATAGCTGGAAAAATTCGCCTCCAGGGATATGAGGGCTGTGTTGTACCATTTTCCCAGGCAATATACCTGCCGGGCAAACACGTCTTCGTCCATCTGGCCCCGGAGGGTACACACCTGCTGGCCTGTGTCCCCGTCTACCACCTGGGCCACAGAGAAATCGGAGCCTTCCCCAGCCGTATCCCCGCCTATAACGTACCGCTTCCCCTTTTCCGGCAGGGCATACACCTTTGCCGCCCCCAGGGCCGAGTCTGCAAACTGGACGCTGCCCTCCTCTATCAGCACCCGGTTCCACATGGGGCTGTAGCTTGTGGAAAAGGTGAAATCCCCCCGGGCCGCAGGCTCTTTCAGGCTTTCCAGCCTTTTGGCAATCCTGCCGGCGGCAAAGACGCTTTGGCTGGACACCCCCCACTCCCCCAGGCAGTATACCTGATAATAATAGGGATCCGTCTCCCGGTAGCCCTCCAGGGTTTCCTTATAGGCCTGGTCTAAAAAGCAGTTGTCCTTATAGGTGGACTTCTGCACCACTGCCCGGGGATCCTGCCGGTCGAAAAAACGGCGCTTCAGCCAGTGCAGGGGGGAGACGGGGTTAAAAGTGAGGGTGATTTGCCTGCCGCCCCCCCTGCCCCGCAGCCGCAGGTCCAACTGGTTGAAGTCCTGCTCCTCAATTTCCGAGGCCTCCTCTATCCAGATATCCGTCAGCTCCCCCTTGGGGAAGGTGACGGACTTCAGCTTTTCCGTGTTGTCCAGGCCCTTGAAAATCACGCTGTTGCCGTTTGCGCAGGTAATGCGCATGTCTGAATCCGTCCACTTGAACAGCCCCTCCAGCCCCCACCTGGCTATCACCTGCCGGAACAGGGCATAGGCAGAGTCCCGGTTGGCGGCGGCCACAGCCCGCACCACCAGCAGGTTGCACAGGGGCTTTTCCAGCAGCCGCACCAGCAGCCGCTGGGCCGCAAACACGCTTTTCCCGCTGCCCGCCCCGCCATACAGCACCAGGTAGCGGCAGGCGTCCTCCCGCAGCAGGGGCAAGTACAGGGGGTTAAAGGCGCTTTTTGGAATTTCCACATCCATCTTCATTGCCACCCGATACGGGGTGCGCAGAAAGAGCCATAAAAAAGCTGCCTCCCTGCCCCCGGCACCGTCCCTTTCCTTTTATTTCTCACGTCAGTCCTCCTCTGTCAGCCGCACCCGGATAATCCCGGAGGGCGCTTCCTGCCGGGGCTTCTCAGAATATCCGAAGCCGTTTTGCAGGATGAAGCGGGCGCTGGGGCCGGAGTCCCGCTTATAGGCCGCCTGGATGTTGGCCTCCTCCACCTGGGAAAGGGCGCGCCGCAGCAGGGCACAGGTGCGGCCCTCCTTCCCCGCCAGCCCTTCCAGCTCCTCCCGGCCCTCCAGCCCCAGGGCCAGGGCCAGCCCCGGCGCTGTGGGCACCTGCCCTGTCTCCTGGCAGCGCTGGAAATACTTGGCGCATTTTTCCCGCGTCTCCCCGGCTTTCAGCCTGTATTTACGCTCCATGGGCCGCCTCCTGCCTTGCCCGCATCCTGGCCCTGCGGGAGAGAGCCTCAGCGCTGCAGCGCTGCTCTAAGTACATCGTGTAAAGCAGGCTGTTTTCCCGCTGCCAGACAAGCTCCTGATCCGCCCTTTCCGGCGGGTTCTTCTTCCGCCTTTCCAAAAGCGCGTGCAGGGCATCCCGCTCCTTTGCCGCCTCCCTTGCCATCCTTTCGTAATCAAACGCCGCCCAGTATCCCATTCTGCTGCATCCTCCCATTCTGCCTGTTTTTGCGTTTTTAGTTGTCATTTTGACAATCTATCTCTTATTATAGCGGCATATCGACATTTTGTCAAGCTTTTCGATTCTGTATTGACAATCCGCCCACCCCACAGTATAATACAGACAAACGCAGTCCCCCTCCAGAAAGCGCCCGAACACGAAGAAAGGAGCGGTATCCATGAGCTTCCCCCAAAGACTGAAGGCCGCCCGGCTGGCCGCAGGCCGCAGCCAGCAGGAAATTGCCGACGCCCTGGGCGTGGACAAAACCACCTATTCCGGCTATGAAACAGGCCGCCGCCAGCCAGACCTGTTCCGGCTGCGCCGCCTGTCCCAGGTTTTGGAATACAGCGCCGACCAGCTTCTGGAGCTTGGCCCGGCAGGCGCCCCTTCCCCGGAGGAATGGGAGCGGGTGAAAAAGTACCGGCTGCTGGACGCCCACGGCAGGGAACTGGTGGACATGGTGCTGGACAAGGAATACAGCCGCATGGCGCAGCCCGGCCCGGCGGAGGAGCCGGACAGCGGGTGGGTGACCTATATCAATTGCTACGACCTGGCGGTTTCCGCAGGCCCAGGGGAGCCTTGGAGCGATGCGGTCTACAAAACCCGGCTGGAGATTCCCGGCTCTCAGGTGCCGGAAAACGCCCATTTCTGCGTGCGGGTAAATGGGGACAGCATGGAGCCTGTCTATAAGGACGGGGACATCGTGTTTGTCCAGCGGGTGGAGGGCTGCGTGCAGGTGGGGGAAACCGGGATTTTCTTCTTAAACGGGGACGGCTATATCAAGCGGCTGGGCCTGGAGGCGCTGGAATCCCTGAACCCCCGGTATGCGCCCATCCCCCTTTGCGAATATGACGATCTGCGCTGCCAGGGCCGGGTGCTGGGAAAGCTGGCCCGCTGAAAGCGCAAGGCTGCCGCCGGCGGCTAAAGAAACTTTTTTGAAAAAAGTTTCTTTAGAATCTTCAAAAAACTTCCATCATGCCATTCTTTTCGCCCGCCCATTCCCCAATCGGCCTGTACAAATGGCCTGTAAAAACAAAAGAGCGCCCTGCCTTTCAGCAGGGCGCTTGTTTATTATTATAGATGGAAACTGCACAAGCAGGATTGGCGCGGTTTCTGCTTACTCCCCGCCCATGGTTTTCACCAGGACGGCCTTCTGGGCGTGGAGGCGGTTTTCCGCTTCCTCGAAGATATACTGGGCATGGGCCTCAAACACTTCCGCGCTGATTTCCTCGCCCCGGTGGGCGGGCAGGCAGTGCTGCACCATGGCGTCGGGCTTTGCAACAGCCATCAGCCGCTTGTCCACGCAGTATCCCTTAAAGGCGGCCTCCCGCTTCTGGCGCTCCTCCTCCTGGCCCATGGAAGTCCACACGTCTGTCACCACCACGTCTGCGTCCCTGGCGGCAAGGAGGGGGTCGTCTGTCAGCTCAAAGCAGTCATACCCGGCGGCAAAGTCTAGGATTTCCTTAGGCGGGCGGTAGCCCTCCGGGCAGGCCACAGAAACCGCCATGCCCACCTTCAGGCCCCCTGCAATCAGGGAGTTCATCATGTTGTTGCCGTCGCCGATAAAGCACAGCTTCAGCCCCTCCAGGGCGCCCTTGAACTCCCGGACAGTCATCAGGTCTGCCAGCACCTGGCAGGGGTGGCAGAAATCTGTCAGGCCGTTTATCACAGGCACGCTGCCATGCTCTGCCAGGGCCTCCACTTCGTCCTGGCCGAAGGTGCGGATCATAATGCCGTCTACATACCGGGAAAGCACCCGGGCCGTATCCTGCACAGGCTCTCCCCGGCCTATCTGGGATCCGTCGGAGCTGAGCACCACCGCGTAGCCCCCTAGCTGGTTGATGCCCACCTCAAAGGAAACCCGGGTGCGGGTGGAGGATTTCTCAAAAATCATCCCCAGACACTTGCCCTTTAAGCGGTGGTGCTCGATGCTGTGCTTTGTCTCGTATTTAAGCTGGTCTGCAAGGTTCAGGATTTCCATAATCTCCTGGCCGCTCAGATCCAAAAGCTTTAACAAATGCTTCATGGTGATTCCCTCTTTTCGCTGTTTGTTTTTGGTTGGACTGCCGTCCAAACCTGCTTTAAGGAACTTTTTTTCAAAAAAGTTCCTTAAAAATCTTCAAAAAACTTTGTGTTGTGGACGGTTATATTTCCTCTAACACCTGGGCGAAGATGCCAAGGCCCGCGTCTATATCCTCTTTCGTGATGGTCAGCGGCGGCAGGAAGCGCACCAGCGCCTTTGCGGTAAGGATTAAAAGGCCCTTTTCGGCGCACTTCACCAGCACGTCGTGGGCGTCGCCTTTTTTCAGCTTCACCCCCAGCATCAGCCCCCGGCCCCGCACAGCCTCCACCTGGGGCAGAGCGGAAAGCTTCTCTGTAAGGTATGCGCCTTTTTCCCGCACCTGCTGTAAAAACTCTGGCTGGCTTACCCGCCGGACAACCTCCCTGGCCCCGGCGCACACCACCGGGTTGCCACCAAAGGTGGAGCCTTGCTGCCCGGGCTTTAAAATATCCCGCAGCCGTTCTGCCACCAGGCAGGCCCCGATGGGCAGGCCGCCTCCCAGGCCCTTGGCTGTGGTGATGACATCCGGTGAAAGGCCCCACTGCTGGCAGCTATAGAAATATCCGGTGCGGCCCACGCCGGCCTGCACCTCGTCCAGCATGAAGAGCACGTCCTTTTCCTGGCAGAGGGCCTGCACTGCATGGAGGAAGCCTTCCTCCATGGGCACCACCCCGCCTTCCCCCTGGACGGTTTCCAGCAGCACCGCGCACACAGAGCCGTCCAGCTTTTCCCGGACAGCCTCCAGGTCGTTTGCCTGGGCATAGGCAAAGCCGGGGTTCAGGGGTTGGAAATCCTTGTGGAAGGCCTCCTGGCCTGTGGCGGCCAAGGTGGCCAGGGTTCTGCCATGGAAGGAATCTGTAAGGGTGAGGATGGTGCTGGCCCCCCGCTTCTCCCCGTATTTCCGGGCCACCTTAAAGGCGCACTCGTTGGCCTCCGCCCCGGAGTTGCAGAAAAAAGCCTGGGCCATGTCCGCCGCCTGGCACAGCTCCTGTGCAAGGCCTGTGTTCTGAGGGCTGTAATAATAATTGCACAGGTGCTGGATTGCCCCGGCCTGGCCCGCCACTGCCTTTGCCCACTGGGGGTCGGCATAGCCCAGGGCGTTTACGCCAATGCCGGAGGTAAAGTCGATATACTCCTTGCCGGCCCCGTCCCAGGCCCGGGCGTTCTGGCCCTTTACAAGGGCAACGTCCACCCGCCCATAGGTGTGGAGGATATACCGGCTGTCCTGTTCCTTTATCTCTTGGAATGTCATATGCTTCCCCTTCTTTCTGGTTGATTTGCTCTGCCCAAAGCCCGCTGCCGGGAGCGCCCCGGACACGCGGCGGCTTACGTAAGCGCGAATGTATTCGCGGCGAAAAGCTTTTGCCCGCCAGCAGGCGGAACGCCTGCGGGGAAGGTCCCCAGTGGGGACCGTTCTGACCCGACCGAGCCGGCAGGCGAGATTCCGCGTCTTAGATGCAGCGTTACGCTGCACGCGTCTTAGATGCAACGTTACGTTGCTGTCAGTAGAACATGGTGCCGATGCCTTCGTCGGTGAACAGCTCCACCAGGATGGAATGGGGGATGCGGCCGTCGATAATGTGGGTGCGGCCCACGCCCCGGCGCACCGCGTCCACGCAGCAGTCCACCTTGGGGATCATGCCGCCGCTGATAACCCCCTCCTTTTTCAGGCGGTTCACGTCGCTAACGTTTACCACCGGGATGATGGTGCTTTCATCGTCCCGGTCCCGCAAAAGGCCCCGCACGTCTGTCATGAGAATCAGCTTCATGGCCCCCAGCTCTGCCGCAATGCGGGAGGCCGCCACGTCGGCGTTGATGTTATAGACTTCCCCATGATACCCTGCCGCCACAGTGGAGACTACCGGCACATAGCCGTTTTTCGTGGCGTTGTGGATGATTTCCGCGTTTACTTCCCGGATTTCCCCCACCAGCCCCAAGTCCTCCTCCAACTGGTCGGCCTTTAAAAGGGAGCCGTCCAGGCCGCACAGGCCCACAGCCTTGGCCCCGGCTGTTTCCAAAAGCTGCACCAAGTCTTTGTTCACCTTGCCTGCCAGCACCTGCTGGACAATGTCCATGGTTTCCTGGTCGGTATACCGCATGCCGCCTACGAATTTGCTTTCCTTGCCGATTTTCTTTAACATCCCGCTGATTTCCGGCCCGCCGCCGTGTACCACCACCACGTTGATGCCTACAAGCTGCATGAGCACAATGTCGCTCATGACAGCGCTTTTCAGCTCGTCATTGAGCATGGCGTTGCCGCCATATTTCACCACCACCGTCTCCCCGGCATAGCGCTTGATGTATGGCAGGGCCTGCACCAGGATGGCGGCCCGCTCGCTGTTGGTTATGTTCATGGGTTCCCCTCTTTCCGTTTTTGTCAGCCTGGGTCGTCCGCCTTGATGTGGCGTATATATTCCAGCATGGAGAAGATGGCCGCAATATACATCACCACAAAGAACACCAGGACAATCCCGCCGCCTGCCAGGCCCCCTGCCAGCAGCCGCCGGGGAAGCTTCCCCACCCCCACGCGCCTGGCGGGCAGGTAAAAGGTAATGCCCAAAAGCAGCGCTGCCGCTGTGAACACCACCAGCGCCGCCTGGTTCAGCAGCCAGTCTAAAGCGACGAAGGCCGCTATAAGGCACACCAAGAAATCTGTCAGCAGCAGGACAGCCAGCACAAAGCAGGCGACCTGCCAGAAGGCGCGAAAGCCCTCTTTGAATTTTTCAGGCAGCTTCATAAGCAGTTCCTTTCTGCTCCGCCGCCCGGCCCGCAAACACGTGGGCAGAAGGGCGCGCAGCGGCCCTCTGCCCACGTCCGCGCAAGGCGCGGCAGGGGCGCCGGAGGCGGCCCTGGTTTGCGGGGCGGGCGTTTGGAGCTATAGCCGCGCCGAAAGCAGGAGCAGCGGCGCGGACACAGAAGCCCGGGATGCCCTCCTGCCTGGGGCGCAGCCTGTCATGTGCGGTAATCCCCGTTTATCTTCACGTAATCATAGGTCAGGTCGCAGCCGTATGCCTCGGCGCTCTCCTCCCCCATGTGCAAACCCACCAGGATTTCCACCTCTTTTTCCGAAAGGACTTTTGCCGCCAGCTCCTCGGAAAAATCCACGCCCCGGCCTGCCCGGCACACCTCCACCTGTCCGGCAGGGGAAGCAAAGGCCACGTCGATTTTGTCCACGTCAATATCTGCCCCGCTGTAGCCCAGGGCGCACAGCACCCGGCCCCAGTTGGCGTCGGCCCCGAACATGGCGGCCTTTGTCAGGTCGGAAGCGATGACGCTGCGGGCGCAGGTGCGTGCCGTCTCCAGGGAAGCGGCCCCGGACACCCGGCAGACAAGGAGCTTTGTGGCCCCTTCCCCGTCTCCCGCCAGCATTTTGGAAAGCTTCCGGCCCACAGCCTCCAGGCCCTGGGCAAAGGCGGCATAGTCCCCGTTTTCCTCTGCGATTTCGGCGTTTCCCGCCGCGCCGTTGGCTAAAACGGCAAAGGTGTCGTTGGTGGAGGTGTCCCCATCCACTGTCACCATATTGAAGGTGCTGTCTGCCGCCGCCTTCACAGCCTTTTGCAGCAGGGGCTGGGCAATGGCGCAGTCTGTGGTGATAAAGCAGAGCATGGTGGCCATGTTGGGGTGAATCATCCCGCTGCCCTTGGCAATGCCCCCGATATGCACAGCCTTGCCGCCGATTTCCACCTCCACCGCCGCTTCCTTCGCGTAGGTATCGGTGGTCATGATGGCCTGGGCGGCCCGGAGGGATCCGTCTGCCGTTAAAGAATCCGCTAAAGCCTGGGCCGCGCTTTCAATCGGCTCCAGGGGCAGCACCTGCCCGATAACCCCGGTGGAAGCCACCACCACGTCTGCGGGATCGATGCCCAGGGCCTGCCCGGCGATTTCGCACATGCGCTTGGCTTTCTCCACGCCGTCGGCGTTGCAGGTGTTGGCGTTGCCGGAGTTGCAGAAAACCGCCCGGGCCTTGCCGTCTTTGATGTTTTCCTTTGTCACCAGGATAGGCGCGCCCTTTACCAGGTTCTGGGTGTACACAGCCGCCGCCGCGCAGATCCTCTCGCTGTAAATCATAGCCAAGTCCGGCTTTGTCTTGTTCTTTCTGATGCCGCAGTGCAGCCCGCCCGCTGTAAAGCCCTGGGCCGCTGTTACGCCGCCGTCTATAAATTTCACGTCATTTTCCCCTTTCACTAAGACCGTGGAGCGCCGCTCCACACCTCGTCAGGGAAACTTTTTTCAGGAAAAAGTTTCCCTGAACCCTTCAAAAACCTCTATGTCTGCCTGTTGTGGATGAAAGCCCTTTAAAACGCCGGAGACAGGAACACCGCCTTGTGGGTTCCTCTAGGCCTTTTTCTCTGTGTTCCCTCCCCCATCGGGGCGGGAACCTTTTAAAACGCCGGGGGCAGGAGCACCGCCTTGTGGGTTCCTCTAGGCCTTTTTCTCTGTGTTCCCTCCCCCATCGGGGCGGGAACCTTTTAAAACGCCGGGGGCAGGAGCACCAGCCCTGTGGTTTCCTCTAGGCCAAAGCTCAGGTTCATGTTCTGGATGGCCTGGCCCGCCGCTCCCTTCACCATGTTGTCGATGGCGGAGATGGCGATAAACGTCCCGGTGCGGCTGTCCACAAACAGGGATACGTCGCAGAAGTTGGTGTAGTGTACGTTCTTCACGTTTGCCACCTGGCCCTTGGGCAGCAGGCGGACGAAAAATTCCCCTTCATACCGGGCGCGGTACGCTTCCCAAAGCTGTTCTTCTGTCACCCCGGGCCGAAGCTTTCCGTAGCAGGTGGCAAGGATTCCCCGGTTGATGGGCAGCAGGTGGGGCACAAAGGTGACGCGCATGGCTTCCCCGGAAAGCTTTGAGAGGGTCTGTTCGATTTCCGGGGTGTGGCGGTGGTTTGCCACCTTATAGGCGGTAAAGCTTTCGTTTAATTCCGGATAGTGGTTGGACTGCACAGGCTTGCGGCCCGCCCCGGTTACGCCGGATTTGCAGTCGCACACAATGCCCCCAGTCTCTATAAGCCCTTGCTCCAAAGCCGGGGCCAGGGCCAGGGGCACAGCGGTGGTGTAGCAGCCGGGGTTTGCAATCAGCTTTTTCCCCTTTATTTCCTCCCGGAACAGTTCCGGCAGGCCATACACCGCCTTTTCATGGAGGGCCTTGTCCGTATACGTCCCGCCGTACCACTCTTTATAGGCTTCCTCGTCCTCCAGGCGGAAATCTGCCCCCATGTCGATGAAGGCTTTGCCCAGGCTGTCGCACTGCGCGGCCAGTTCCTGGGAAAGGCCATGGGGCAGCGCCGCGAAAACCACGTCGGCTTTCGCCACAACTTCCTCCTGGGTGCCGCAAACCATGTCCTGGAGGCCGTAATAGGCCGGGTAGACTTCCGAGAGGGCCATGCCCTCAAAGCTTACGGAGCTGATGGCGGCAAGCTCCGCCTGGGGATGGGCAAACAGCAGCCGGCAGATTTCGCTGCCCGCATAGCCTGTGGCCCCCACCACGCCTGCTCTTATCTTTTCCATTTTCTTCATCACCTTGTTTTATGAGTTTGTCTTTTGTACTGCATGTCCAGCGCGGAGCGCAAGAGGGATTCCAAAGGGCCTATGGCCCTTTGGCGGGTTCTTAGGGCGCGCAGCCCTAAGCCGTCGGAGACGGCCTTATTTGCCTTGCAAAAACGCTGGAAGGGGAGGCGGAACAGTCCGGGGGACTGTTCCGCCGCGGGGGAACCAGCGTAAGTGTTCCCCCGGGAAATTTCCCCTTGGAGGAAATTTCAGGGCTTGGGGCGCGGTTTCGGGAAACGAAAGCGCATAAGCCCCAAGGTCTTTCCCCTTTAGGCCCCCAGCAGCCCCAGCACCCGGTCTGCCTGCATCCGCACGTTTTCCGGGGCAGGCCCGCCTAAAACCTTGCGGCCCTCCACGCAGCGCTCCAGGGAGATGGCCTCATACACCCCTTCGTCAAAGGCGGGGCACACAGCCTGATACGCTGTGAGAGGCAGGGTTTCCAGGGTTACATCCTTTTCAATGCACAGGGCCACCAGCTCCCCGGTGATTTTATAGGCGTCCCGGAAGGGCAGGCCCTTTTCTGCCACCAGGAAGTCCGCGCAGTCTGTGGCGTTGATAAAGCCTTTTGCGGCGGCAGAGCGCATGTTTTTCTCCAGCACCGTCATGGTTTCCAGCATGGGGATTAAAGGCGTGAGGCACAGCTTCAAGGTATCCACCGCGTCGAACACAGCCTCCTTGTCCTCCTGCATGTCCTTGTTATAGGCCAAGGGCAGGCCCTTCATCATGGTGAGAAGGCCCATCAGGTCGCCAAACACCCTGCCGGATTTTCCCCGGATAAGCTCTGCCAAATCAGGATTTTTCTTCTGGGGCATAATGCTGGAGCCGGTGGAGAAGGCGTCGTCCAGCTCGATAAACTTATATTCCCAGGAGCACCACAGCACGATTTCCTCGCACAGCCGGGAGAGATGCACCATGGCCATGGACACGGCAAAGGCGATTTCCGCGCAGAAGTCCCGGTCAGATACCCCGTCCAAGCTGTTCTGGCTCACCTGGGAAAAGCCCAGGAGCTTTGCGGTAAGCTCCCTGTCCAGGGGGTAGGTGGTGCCTGCCAAGGCCCCGCTGCCCAAGGGCATTACGTCCATGCGCTTTAAAGCGTCCTCAAAGCGGCCTAAATCCCGCAGGAGCATTTCCGCGTATGCCATTAAATGGTGCCCAAAGGTGATGGGCTGTGCCCGCTGCAAATGGGTGTATCCGGGCATGACGGCCCCGGCGTGCTGCTTTGCTTTTTTGCACAGCACAGTTATCAGTTCCTTTATCTGGGCCTTCAGGCCCGCGCAGTCCTCCCGCAGGGTGAGCCGCACGTCCAGGGCCACCTGGTCGTTGCGGCTGCGGGCGGTGTGCAGGCGCTTGCCCGCGTCCCCCAGGCGCTTTGTCAGCTCGCCCTCCACAAAGGTGTGGATGTCCTCCGCGTCCGGGTCTATAGCTAAGGCACCGCTTTCTATGTCCATAAGGATGGCTTTTAAGCCCGCCTGGATTTTTTCGCTTTCGCTTTTATCGATAATCCCGCACTCCCCCAGCATGGCGGCGTGGGCGATACTCCCCTCAATGTCCTGCCGGACCATCCGGCTGTCAATGGAAATGCTGGAATTGAAATCGTTTGTCTTGGGGTCTGCTTCCTTCTGGAAGCGGCCTTTCCACAGCTTCATCTGCTTTCCTCCTTGGTTGAGGCTCCGCCTCAAACTCTGCCGGGGGCTTTGCCCCCGGAACCCCCACAAGCCTTTTAAAAAAGGCTTGACCCAAAACCTGATTGTCTGGTGAATGGCAGCGGCACTGGGGAGTTTTTGTCCTCAGTGCTGCCGCCTGCTTTTATTATGAAAAATCCAGGGCTGTGCTGCCGGGACAGCCTACAAATTCCAGGAACGCTTCTTTATATCCCCCTTGCAGGTGTTCCAGCACAGAGGGGGAAAGCTCTCCCTGGCGGCCCATTTCCGCGAATTCCTCAAAGGTGACCCATTTTGCCCCGCAGGTTTCCCCTTTTTGGAAGCGGATATCCTCCAAAGGCACGTCCAGCCGCACGCCATAGTTTTCCCCGAAGTATTTTCCCGAGGCCGCACTGCCCAAATGTACCAGCTGTTCTTCTGAGACGGCAATGCCTGTTTCTTCCCGCAGCTCCCGCAAAATTGCCTGCACGCAGGTTTCCCCGGCCTGCACGTGCCCGGCGGTGTTCTCCCATTTTCCGGGCGCCCAGTGCTTTTCCATGCTTCTCTGGGTGAGTAGGATACGGTTTTCCCTGTCCGCAATCCACATGCCCACAGCCAGGATATATTCCCCCTCTGCCAGGGGTTCGCTCCTGTCTTTTACAATCCCTGTGGGGCTGCCGTCTTTGTCATAGATGTCTATCCGTTCCATATGCCGTTTACTTATCGTAGGTCAGGCCCTTTTTCGCCTGCACCTTGATGGGCAGGCCGAAGAGGTTGATGAACCCGGCGGAATCGGCCTGGTTATACACCTCGTCCTCGTCAAAGGTGGCGATTTCCTCGTCATAGAGGGAATAGGGGCTGGTAACGCCCGCGTCGATGATGTTGCCCTTATAAAGCTTGAGCTTCACATCGCCTGTTACCGTCTCCTGGGTGGAATCCACGAACGCGG
Organism: Neglectibacter sp. X4; assembly: GCF_009917365.1. Lineage (NCBI taxonomy): Bacteria > Bacillati > Bacillota > Clostridia > Eubacteriales > Oscillospiraceae > Neglectibacter > Neglectibacter sp. X4. Next base: position 17,942 of record NZ_QWLE01000020.1, read on the forward strand.
ACAGGGCCTGCCGCAGAGGGGTGTACCACTGGCCGTTGTAGACAAGGTCTGCAAACTTCAGGGCCACCTGCTGCTTGTAGTGATAGGTTTCCTTGTCCAGGCAGAGCTCCTCCAGCTTGTTGTGGGCGTGGTAGAGAATGGTGCCGCCGGGGGTTTCGTATACGCCTCTCGACTTCATGCCCACCAGCCGGTTCTCAATAATATCCGCCAGGCCCACGCCGTTTTCGCCGCCCAGCTTATTGAGGGCTTCCACCATCTGGGTACCGTTTAAGGTTTCGCCGTTAAGCTGGGTGGGCACGCCCTTTTCAAAGTGCAGGGTGATGGCGGTGGGCACGTCCGGGGCCTGCAGGGGGGACACCCCCAGCTCCAGGAAACCGGGCTTTTCATACTGAGGCTCGTTTGCGGGGTCTTCCAAATCCAGGCCCTCGTGGGACAGGTGCCACAGGTTCTTGTCCTTGGAGTAGTTTGTCTCACGGCTGATTTTCAGGGGGATGTTGTGAGCCTCGGCATAGGCAATTTCCTCCTCCCGGGACTTGATATCCCAAACGCGCCAGGGGGCGATAATCTGCATGTCCGGGGCGTATGCCTTAATGGCCAGCTCGAAACGCACCTGGTCGTTGCCCTTGCCGGTGCAGCCATGGCAGATGGCGTCGGCCCCTTCCTTCTTGGCAATTTCCACAATGCCCTTGGCAATGATGGGCCGGGCAAAGGAGGTGCCCAGCAGATATTTATTCTCGTAAACAGCCCCGGCCTTTACGGTGGGGTATACGTAATCCTGCACAAATTCTTCCTTCAAATCCAGCACATACAGCTTGGAGGCCCCTGTCTTTTTAGCCTTTTCCTCCAGGCCGTCCAGCTCTGTGCCCTGGCCCACGTCGCCGGAAACGGCGATGACCTCGCAGTTGTTGTAATTTTCCTTCAGCCAGGGGATGATGATGGAGGTGTCAAGGCCTCCGGAGTATGCCAGCACTACCTTTTTGATTTCCTTTGCCATAACGCAGCTTCCTTTCCTGTGGGGCTTGTATTTTCTTTTTCCATATTTCATCGTCTTTGGGACATTCATTATTATACACCATCCTCCGGAAAAATCAAGGGGTATATGCATATTTATGCAGTCTTTTCAAAAAAAGAGGGATAGGGCAGAAACCTCTGCACTATCCCTGCACTTTTCTGTTTCTTTTGCACAAACACTGGAGCGCCGCTGTGGGGCCTGTCCCCATTCAAAAGGCCTGGGGCCTGGCTGTTATACATTATATGCATAAAATATGCATTTTATATGTGAGGAAAGCCCCGGGGCATTTCCCATGAAAGCGCCCGCGCGGGACGGGGCTTCAGCCCTGCCGCCGGGTAAACCGCCGGTATAGCAGCACCCCGGCCCCGCTGATAAGGGCTGTGGCCGCAAACACCCAGAGGGCGGCGGTGTAGTTGGAAGCGCCCAAGGCGTCGCCGCCGACGGTAGAGGTGACGACCGAGGGGATGCGGGCGGTGAGAGTGAGGAAAACCCAGAAGGGAAGCTTCATGGGGGTCAGGCCCGCCATGTAGGTCATCACGTCCTTGGGGGTGCCGGGAATCAGGAAAAAGATATAGGCTATCAGGTTCAGCCGCTTTTCATCCTTGAGGAAGGAAAGGCCGCGCACTTTCTCCTCTGGGAAAAAGACTGCCACCACCTTCATGCCAAACCGCCGCACCAGGAGGAACACCGCCGTCCCGCCCAAAAGCGCCCCTAAAAGGCACAGGGCCGTTCCCTCTATGGCCCCGAAGGCATAGCCCGCCCCAATTTCCAGCGGCTCCCCGGGGATGAAGGCGATGATAATTTGCAGGGCCATCATGCCCACAAAAGCAAGCTTTCCCCACAGGCCCTGCTCCCGCACCCAGGCCCGGAACCCCTCTGGGTTGGACACAAGCTCCAGCATGGGTTTTCCTGCCCAGAAGCACAGAGCGGCCATAAGCAAAAGGCCCCCGATAAGCCCCAGGGCCGTCCAGATTTTCTTTTTCCTGTCCCCGTTTGCCATAACAAAAAACCTCCCCCACACTTACTGCAAAGAGACGCCGGCACAGCAACCCTTTCTCTCCTTTGCACTGCGCTAACTATAGTATACGGGAGAATCTTTGGTTTTTTCAGGGATATCCCTTACATTTTGGGAAAAGTTTTTTACAAAATTCTTACCAGCAGACCAGAAACGCCCCGGTACAAGAGGGGGGCGCACATGCAGAAAAGGGGCGCTTTATCCATGGGCCGCCGCCCCTGTATCAAATTCCTTCACCAGCCCGTAAAGCCTTTCGTCCACCCGGGCGGTAAGCCGCAGGCCCTCTTCCACATATTCCTCCGACAGCACCGCCCCTTCTTCCCGCAGCCTTGCCCCAAGGCCGCTTTTGGAAAAGGGCAGGAGAAGCTGTACCTCAAAGGTTTTTTCCGGCAGGTTCTCCTCAATTTGGGAAAGAAGGGCCTCTATCCCCTCTCCGGTGAGGGCGCTGATATGCACCGCCCCGGGCAGGCGGGGGGCAAGGGTTTTGTCCTCCACCGCATCCCACTTGTTCAGCACCGGGATAACCGGCCTGTCCCCGGCGCCTAAGCTTTGCAGCAGCTCCTCTGTCACAGCCAGATGCTCCCGGGCTTCCGGGCTGCTTGCGTCGCAGATATTCAGCAGGATGTCCGCTGTGGCGGCCTGCTCCAGGGTGGATTTGAAGGCCTCCACCAGGTGGTGGGGCAGGCGGCGCAGCAGCCCTACCGTATCAATGAGCATGACGGTTTTGCCGCCGGGCAGCTTTAAGGCCCGGGCGGTGGGATCCAGGGTGGCAAAAAGCTTGTCCTCCGCCAGCACCCCGGCCTGGGTCAGCCGGTTCATCAGGGTGCTTTTCCCGGCGTTGGTGTAGCCCACCAGGGCCACTGTTACAGTCCCGTTTTTCCTCCGCCGTTTGTCTATCACGCTGCGGGCCGCTTCCACGTCCTTTAGCTGGGCCTTCAGGCTGCCAATGCGCCTGCGGATGTGGCGGCGGTCTGTTTCCAGCTTGGTTTCCCCAGGCCCCCGAGTGCCAATGCCGCCGCCTAAACGGGACAGGGACGCGCCCTGGCCCATAAGCCTTGGCAGCAGATATCGAAGCTGGGCCAGTTCCACCTGAAGCTTGCCCTCCCGGCTTCTGGCCCGCAGGGCGAAAATATCCAGTATCAGCATGGTGCGGTCGATAACCCGCACGCCGCACAGCTTTTCCAGGTTCCGTATCTGGGTGGGGCTTAGCTCCCGGTCGAATACCACCAGGTCAAGGCCCTCCCGCTTCACCAGTTCCCCGGCTTCCTCCGCCATGCCGGAGCCTAAGCAGGTGGCGGCGTCCGGCGAAGGGCGCTTCTGTATCAGGGTGAAGGCAGGCTCTGCCCCGGCGCTGCGGGTAAGCTCGGAAAGCTCCGCCATAGAGGCTTCCGGGTCAAACTCTCCGGTGTCTATCCCTGCCAAAAGTGCCCGCTGGGGCTGTTCTTCATTTTCATAATATTGTTTATCCGGCAAATGCAGTTCCTCCGTTATTTTCTCATTCTTTGCAATTTTATGGTTTGAACGCTTTCCGGCACGCGCCCGCCGGAACCGGGCGCGCCCAGGGCGCGCCTGCGCCGCCTGAAAGGCGGCGTGCGGGGCGAAGCCCCCGCAGTTCCGGCAGGGCGTTTTGGCGGCTGCAAGCCGTTTTGGCCTCAACAGGGCGCGGCTGTCAAAATGAAAGCTGCCCAAGGCCCAGGGACACAGCCCGCTTTTCCCGCCAAACTGTGCCCGCCTGGGGCCAGCCCGTAAGCAGGGGGGATTGGGGGTCGTGGGCGGCATAGCGGCTGCGGGCCGCGTCCCGGCTTTTGGTGGCATAGCAATAGGCACAGCCGTTTACGCAGGTGCCGTAGGCGCCAATGTCCACGCTTTCCACACAGCCGCAGGCCCCCCGCTGGCCCCGGTGGGGCTTCACGCCCACCGGATAGCCGGCGGTTTCCTCCACCTTTCCTTTGTCGATGCAGGCCCCATGCCTGATGCCCCAGGGGGAAAAGTCCCCTTCCTCAGCGCAGGTGAACAGGGGCAGGCCCTGCTTTTGGGCAGCTTCCGAAAGCCGCTGGGCAGCCTCCTCCATCTCCTCCCGGCCGGGCCGGGGAAAATTCTTCCCCAGGTGGCGGTAAAAGTCCGCAAAGCTGAGGATGCACCGCTGGGTATAAGGGGCCAGCACAGGGCACAAGGCGGCAAAACGCTTCTCATACCAGGCTGGGGTGCGCTCTTTGTCCAGGATGATGGGGTCAAAGCGCCAGTCCACCCGGCTGGGGCCTAGCCGCCTGCTTAAAGCCTGAAAGGCCGCAAGCCGCTCTTTTATGGGGGGCAGGCCTGGCTCCATCTCCAGGCCAAAGGCTGTGACGGTATAAGAAAAATAGTACCGGGTATAGCCCAGGCCCTCTATCTCCTCCAGCAGGGGCAGGAAGGGCAAGGGATTTTTCGTCCAGAACACCAGGCAGTCCACCGTTTCCGGCGAAAACAGCAGCCGGGTGCCTGCCCCTGCCCGGTAGGGGTCGGGTATCAGCACCTCCCCGGCTCCCAGGCGGTTTAAAAGCCATGGCCCGTACAGCGCCGGGATATCCGTCCGGCGGCTGGCGCTGAGAATCACAGCTTCCCTGCCAGCAGGGCCGGCTGGTTTTCCATAAGGAAGCTAAGAAGCTTCCTCTGATCCAACAGCTCCGCGTTGGTGCAGATGACGGCGTTTTCCTCCGGGAACACAAGGGCATACTGGCCATACTTGCCGTCTGCCCGGTAGGAATTTTTCTCCCCCCGCCAGAACAGGTAGCCGTATCCCTCCTCGCCGTTTTCTATCTGCTTTTTCACAGCCTCTTCCAGATACTCCGCCGGGATAAGCCGCCTGCCTTCCCACTGGCCCTTTTGCAGCAGAAGCCGCCCGAATTTCAAAAGCTCGCTGACGCACAGGAACAGTCCGCCCGCCCCAAAGGTGAAGCCCTGGGGATCTGTCTCCCAGGTGGGCCGCTGGATGCCCATGGGGGCAAAGAGCCGGGGGGTCAGGTAGCTTACCAGGTCGCACCCGGCCCGGCGCTGCACCAGCACGCCGGCTAAATAAGGCCCTACATTATTATAGACAAACTTTTCCCCCGGCGCGTACTCAAAAGGCAGGGAGAGGGCATATTTCACCCAGTCCTCCTCCTGGAGGAAGGGCCGCTGCTCTCCCATAAGATACCCCTGCCCCTGGCCCAGCCCCATGGTGAGCAAGTCCCGCACCCTGGCTTTTTCCAGGTTTTCGCAGGGCTTTGCCGGGATATCCCGGGGGAAAACGTCCACAAGCCTCTCGTCCAGGGACAAAAGTCCCTCCCCTGCCGCAATGCCTACCGCCGCGCTGGTAAAGCTTTTGCTGGCGGAATACTGGTTGCGCCGCATTTCGCTGTCATAGTCCTTTGAGAGCACCAGGCCCCCGTCCTTCCACACCCGCAGGTTCAAAAGCCGCAACTGCTGTGCCTGTACGTCAAATTCCTTTTCCATATAGACTTGCTCCTCTCCCGGCCCCGCCGGGCCTCTTTGGCTGTTGGTTCTGCTGTCGTAAGCGCGTTGGTATTGTGCCCATCGCCCGTCTGACCGGAGGGAAGAACCGGGCGGGGCAATTTAAATCAAGTACAATAACCTGTAAGGTTATT
>NZ_QWLE01000021.1:0-1257 GCF_009917365.1 Neglectibacter sp. X4
ATTTCAGATTTGCGCAAGGCAAGGAAAAGCAGTATTTTCAAGGGTTCGCTTAAATATCTGCTTTACTCAAATAGGGGAAAATCGGCTCTGATAGTGACAAAAGAGTATCACGTTTTCCGGGTGTCCAGGTTATAAAGAACCTGGGCCAATTCCTGCCGGGTCACGGGGCTTTGGGGCCGGAATTTGCCGTTTCCATCCCCTATCATAGCGCCAGTTTCTTTGACGTGTTCCACGGCCTTTTCAGCCCAGCCGCTTACCGGCTTTTCGCCCTGCTCTTTCTGATACCGGGCCATGTACTCTTTGAACTGCTCATAACTCACTTTCGCTTCCTCCTTTGCCTTTTTCGGACCGGTCAGGGCGGGGTAATCCTTATAGGCAAAGTTGCCATCAAAGGCTTTGCCGCCAATGGTCAAGCGGTCTGTATTCTGCCAAATGCCATAGGGCTTGGCATACTCACACACGCTGTTCCACTGGGCAACCCATTTATCCCACCGATCCAGCCGGGAATTGTTCAGGTGGCTATTCCACCAAGACAAGGCCGAATATACTCCCACATACAACCCGGCCTTTTCAATGGCCGTGCAGAAGGTTTCACAGATAGAAACCAGATCGGCCCCGGCCTGCTGTTCATCCTCCACATCATACCACACACCATAGGCGGGTTTCTTGTCGCCCAAAAGCCTGAGAACGTGCTGGGCCTCACTCTTTGCCATATCCCGGTCAAGGGCATAGGAATAGAGGTAAGTCCCCCAAGGCATCCCGGCGACTTCCGCTTTGCGGACGTTTTCGGCAAAGCGCTCATCATCCTGGTATGTGAAATCACTGCCATAGCCACAGCGGATAATCACAAACTGAATTCCCGCCGCTTTCAAGGCATTAAAATCAACATTCCCGTTATGGACAGAAATATCTACACCCCTAGTCATTTTCTTCACCACCTTCCGCTTTATGTTTGAGTACGTCAATAGCCTGCATGATCACCGCCGGAATAGGAATACCCATAAGCCCTGCATTTTCAACAATGGATATTGTTTCATTGGCGATAAAGCCAATCACAACCGCATCGCGGATGAAATTGGCCCCGGTCACTAAATCCAGGCGGCAAGCTACCAGCACTACCAAGAGTGTTACCCCTTTGCGGCAAAGGCCCTTCCAACCGGCCCGGCTTTCCAATGTGCCATTAGGCGTTTTCTCTGAGTTGTGGAACACTCCGGCCACGATCAGGCCGGTCAGGTAGTCAATACCCATGAAAATCAG
>NZ_QWLE01000022.1:0-25417 GCF_009917365.1 Neglectibacter sp. X4
AATTTAAATCAAGTATAATAACCGCTTTACGGTTATTATACCGTAAAGCGCCTGCTTCCGTCAATCGCCGGAGCGCCGGAAGGCTTCATAATTTCTTCTAGGGCGTGTTCACATAAGATGAGTATGTGAACACGCCCTAGAAAGCAAAGGAAAGCCCTGCCGCCAGATACGGACGGCAGGGCTTCGCGGCAGGCTGCAGCCATAACGCTTCAAAACCGGCAAAGGGGCTTAGCCGCTCAGGCCCTCGGTATAGCAAACGCATTTGAAAACCAGTGCTTGCCGGTTTTCAAGCAGGCGGCCGCCTTATTTGAATTGCGCTATACTATATCCTTCAAGCCCCATTATTTCAGCGACTCGTATTTTTTCTTCGTGGCCATGCCGCCCCGTATATGCCTTTGCGCCTTGTTGACTGCCAGCACATTTTTCACGTCCCGATAAAGGCCCCGGTCAATGTATTGCAGGCGCTGGGATACGTCTTTATGTACCGTGCTTTTGCTGACCCCAAACTGCTTTGCCGCCCGTCGGACGGTGGCCTTGTTTTCCACAATGAATTCCCCTAACTTGGTTGCGCGTTCGTCAAGTACGTTCATGATTGGACACCTCTTTTTGGGGATCCAATTGGGCACCCCTCTTTTCGGTGTTCTATATCTATGCGCGGGGCAGGGCGAGTATGCGGCAAAAAGCGCCGCAGGGCCGCTGTTAAGGCATATAAAAAAGCAGCGGTTTTCACGCCGCTGCTTTTTTTCTGCCCAGCTTACCTGACCACCAGGTTCACAAGCTTTCCGGGCACATATATTTCCTTTACAATGGCCTTGCCGCCGATTTCCTCCGCGATTTTCGGCTCGGCCTTGGCAAGGGCCAGCGCTTCCTCCTGGCTGATGCTCGCGGGCACGTTGAGCCTTGCGCGCACCTTGCCCTTTATCTGCACCACAATCTCAAGGGTATCCTCTTTGCACTTCTCCTCGTCATAGGCAGGCCAGGGCTGCTGGGCCACAAGGCCCTGCCCCAGCGAGGACGCCTCCCACACCTCTTCTGTGACATGGGGGGCAAAGGGGTTCAGCAGGATGGTAAAAACGCGCAGTTCCTCTTTGGTGATGCTTCCCTGGGCGGTGATATCGTTCATCAAAGCCATCAGGGCGGCAATGGCGGTGTTAAACTTCAGCACCTCCGTATCCTCGCTGACCTTCTTCATGGTGCGGTGGAAAGCCCCCTCCAGTTCGGGGCGGATGCCTGTTTCCCCGCAGAGGATGTTCTGCAAATTCCAATACCGCTCCACCAGGCGGCGGCAGCCCTTAATGCCGTTGTTGCTCCAGGGGGCAGACTTTTCAAAGTCGCCGATAAACATCTCATACAGCCGCAGGGTATCCGCGCCGTATTCGTTTACAATGTCGTCCGGGTTCACCACATTCCCCCGGGACTTGCTCATTTTTTCCCCGTTCTCCCCTAAAATCATGCCATGGCTGGTGCGTTTGGCATAGGGTTCCGGGGTGGGAACCACGCCGATGTCATAGAGGAATTTGTGCCAGAAACGGCTGTACAGCAGGTGCAGGGTGGTGTGCTCCATGCCCCCGTTGTACCAGTCCACAGGCGACCAATACTCCAGGGCTTCTTTGCTTGCCAGGGCGTCTGGGTTATGGGGATCCATATACCGCAGGAAATACCAGGAGGAACCAGCCCACTGAGGCATGGTGTCTGTCTCCCGCTGGGCAGGGCCACCGCAGCGGGGGCAGGCTGTGCTTACCCAGTCCGTCATTTTGGCAAGGGGGGATTCCCCTGTATCTGTAGGCTCATAGCTTTCCACCTCCGGCAGGCGCAGGGGCAGCTCGCTTTCGTCTAAGGGCACCCAGCCGCACTTCTCGCAGTATACCATGGGGATAGGCTCTCCCCAGTACCGCTGGCGGGAGAACACCCAGTCACGCAGCTTGAAGTTCACCTTGGCGTGGCCAATGCCCTTTTCCTCCAGATAAGCCGTGATTTTCTTTTTGGCTTCTTCCACAGTCAGGCCGTCCAGTATGCCGGAGTTGACCATAACCCCTGTCTCGCAGTCGGTAAAGGCGGTCTCCTGCACATTGCCTCCCTGCACCACTTCGATAATGGGCAGGCCGAATTTTTTCGCGAAATCCCAGTCGCGGTCGTCATGGGCAGGCACCGCCATGATGGCGCCTGTGCCATAGCTTACCAGCACGTAATCGGAAATGAAGATGGGGATTTCCCCGCCTGTCACAGGGTTTACCGCGGTAACGCCCTGAAGCTTCACGCCGGTTTTGTCCTTTGCCATTTCCGTGCGCTCAAAGTCGGACTTCCGGGCAGCCTGGGCCTGATATTCCCGCACCTCCGCTATATTGGACAGCTTGTCCGCCCACTTCTCAATGTAGGGGTGCTCCGGGGAGATAACCATATACGTGGCCCCATAGAGGGTGTCGGGCCGGGTGGTGTACACAGTCAGCTTGTCCCCGGCAGAGGTATCAAAATCCACCTCCGCGCCGGTGGAGCGGCCTATCCAGTTTTTCTGCTGGGCCTTCACCCTGTCCGGATAATCCACCAAATCCAGATCGTCAATGAGCCGCTGGGCATACTCGGTGATTTTCAGCATCCACTGGCTTTTCACCTTGTGTACCACCTCGCTGCCGCAGCGCTCGCACACGCCGTTCACCACTTCCTCGTTTGCTAAAACGCACTTGCAGCTTGTACACCAGTTGACGTTCATTTCCTTTTTATAGGCAAGTCCCTTTTTGTAAAGCTGGAGGAAAATCCACTGAGTCCACTTGTAATAGTCCGGGTCGATGGTGCTGATTTCCCGGCTCCAGTCAAAGGAAATGCCTAAAGACTGTATCTGCCGGGAAAACCGCTGGATGTTGTCCCGGGTGATGCCCTCGGGGTGGACATGGTTTTTAATGGCATAGTTTTCCGCCGGCAGGCCGAAGGCATCCCAGCCGATAGGGTACAGCACGTTATAGCCCTGCATCCGGCGCTTTCTCGCCACCACGTCCAGGGCGGTGTAGGGCCGGGGATGGCCCACGTGCAGCCCCTGCCCGGAGGGATAGGGGAACTCAATAAGCGCGAAATATTTGGGCTTTTTGCTCTCCGCCCCTTCCGCGTGGAACACCCCGGCTTCCTCCCATTTTTCCTGCCATTTAGGCTCTATGGCCTTGTGCTCATACTTCATTTTCCATCATCCTTTCCCGCAGGGCCAAGGGGCCTTTCGCGGCTAAAATTAGGCGTTACTTTCCGTTACCATTTGCCCTTGGCGATTCTCCCGACCACCAGGATGGCGGCGAAAGCCACAGCAATAAGGGAAATTGAAACCCACACGGGGCTTAATACCCACATCCAGGGCCAGGATATATACCCGGTCAGTTTCAGCACAATAAAGATCAAAGTCAGGGCAGAGATAAATCCCATGCCGCGTTTCCGGGTTTTAGGCGTTCCCTGGTTCATTGTCAGCCCTCCTTGCCCTGCCAGTCCACCTTCTCCCCGTCGGCCCACAGCCTGTCCAGGTCATAGAAGTCCCGGGCCTCCTGGGTGAAGATGTGCATGACCACCTCGGAGTAGTCCAGCAGTATCCAGGAGTTGGAACGGTAGCCCTCCACCCGGGCTGGGGCCTTGCCCTTTTCCTTCAGATACTCTTCCACCTCGTCCGCCAGGGCGCGCACGTGGGTGCTGCTGATGCCTGTGGCAAGGAGGAAATAGTCTGCCAGGCTGGAAATATCGTCAATTTTTATCATGTTAACGCGCTCGGCTTTTTTGCTGTCTAAAAGCCTTGCCGCCTGCTTTGCCAGTTCATACGGTTCCATATTGTCACTTCCCTTTCGTTCTTTTCTCCGGCGCCCGCAAGGGCGGGAAAGCATGTTAGGCAGGCCCGTCCTCCAGCGCCCACAGCGCCTCGTTATACGCGCAGATGGACTGGGGATCCAGCGTCTGCCTTTCCCCTGTCTTTTCCGCCACGGTAAAAGCAATGCCCTCCACCATAGCTTCCTCCAGGCTGGACTTTGCCAGCTCCCGCATGCGTTCCACCCCGGGATAATCCCGGTCGGCAGAGATGTAGTCCGCCACAAAGAGCACCTTGTCCAGAAGCCCCATGCCGGACTTTCCTCCGGTGTGGCAGGCAATGGCCTCCACCACTTCCCTGTCGCCCACCCCCAGCACGTATTCCACGTAGGCCGCGCCGCTGAGGGCGTGCCACAGCTTGGGGTTATGGCGCTGGGCCTGTGAAAGCATTATACCAAATTGCTCCATGATTTTCAACTGTTCTTCTTCGCCCGTGTCCTTCATAATATCGTGGAGTATCCCGGCCAGCCGCGCCTTCTCCGGGTCTGCCCCGTATTTCTCCGCCAGCGCCGCCCCGCACGCCGCCACGCACTGGCTATGGGCAAAGCGTTTTTCTGTCAGGCGCCTCTTTGCTTCCTGCTCATATTCCTCATAGGTCATAAACCTGCACTCCTTCTTTTTTCTGGCTCCATCGCGCCCAGCGCTTCCGCCGCAGGCCGCCGGGTTTTAAAAAAACCGGCGCCGCGCAAAGCGCGGTCCGGGCCGCCGGGGCGGCCCGGATGCCTGCGGCGGCCCAAAGGCTTTCTCCCGCGTCCCTACAGGCACTCCCTGTACAGCCCGTTTTCCGCGATATACGCCGCCACCGCCGGGGGCACCAGGGCCTCCAGGTTCTGCCCCCGGGCTGCCAGCTCCCGCACCTGGGTGGAGGAGGCGGGAAAATAGGGGATGTCCTCCAGGCAGCACCGGGCGGAGAAGTCCCGCTGAAGCCGCGCTTCCTTTTCCCGAAGCTTTTCCATGCCGCTGGAGCTGCGGGGGGTACAGCACAAAACTGCCAGGGCCATAATGGTTTCCGGGCGGTACCAGCTATCCACCGTCAGGAACATGTCCTCCCCCATCAAAAGGTAAAACTCCTCCCCAGGGTAAAGCCTGTGCAGCTCCTCCAGGGTGTCTGCCGTATAGCTTTTCCCTGGCCTGAACAGCTCAATTTCACACAGCTCTATGGGCGCGCCCCGCACCTGCTCCACTGCCAGCCGGCACATATCCAGCCGCTGCTGGGCGCTTGCCAGGGCATGCACCTGCTTGTGGGGGGGCAGGCCTGTGGGGATCAGCAGTACCCTGTCTAAGGAGAGCCGCCTGATAAATTCCTCCAGCAGCCGGACATGCCCCCAGTGGATGGGGTTGAAGGTGCCGCCGTAAACGCCTGTCCTCATAAAGGCGCCTACCGGGGCAGGACGATTTTCGCGTCCTTCTTTTTCCTGCGGTACAGCACGAATTTGGATCCTATCACCTGCACCACTTCGCTTCCCGTTTCCCGGGCCAGGGCCTCTGCCGCTTCCCGGGAGGACACCGGGCAGCTCTCCGGCAGCACCCGGCCCTTTATCAGCTCCCGCTTTTCCAGGGCGCTGTCCGCCTGGGCGGCAATCTCCCCGCTCAGGCCCCCTTTGCCCACCATTAAAATGGTGTCTTCCTTTACCGCTAAAGAGCGCAGATACGCCCGCTGCTTGCTTGTAAGCAAAATTTATTCCCCCTCTTTTTCCTGGAGATAGGCCCGCAGCTTCTGCTCAAAATCCGCGAAGGCGTGGCCTCTATGGCTGCGTTCGTCCTTTTCCTCGCTGCTGATTTCCCCAAAAGTCAAGTCCCCCTGGAGGAAGATGGAATCGTACCCGAAGCCGTTTTCCCCCCGGGACTCTGTGGCAATCTCCCCAAAGCATTTGCCAATGGCGTCTATGCGGTCGCCATTGGGGAACACACAGCACACAGCGCTGACAAAGTGCGCCCCCCGCTGCCCCTTGGGCACGCCCTGAAGCTTTTCCAGCACAGTCAGGCGGCGCTTGCCCGGCTCCGCGAACCGCGCCGAATAGATGCCCGGCGCGCCGTCCAGATAGTCCACGCACAGGCCGGAATCATCTGCCACAGCGGGCAGGCCTGTTTCCCTGCAGGCGGCCTGGGCCTTGATATAGGCGTTTTCCTCAAAGGTGGCGCCTGTCTCCTCCGGTTCGGTGATATCCATGGTCACAGCTTCAATGCCCATAGGCTCCAGCAGGCGCTTAAATTCTACCAGCTTGCCTTTATTGTGGGTGGCGATAACAAATTTCATATTCCCAGCCTCTCCTTTATTGTGGTCAGTTCCGCCCGAAAGGCCAGAACCGGCGTTTTTTCTTTTCCTCCGGTTCCTGCTCCGGTTCTTGCCCGCCTTCTTCCATGGGAGGCAGATCCCATACAAGGGGAGCCGCTTCTGCTGCCTGTTCCTGTCCCGGCTCCTCTTCTGCCCCCTCTGGTTCCTGGGCCGCAGGCTCCCCGGCAGGTTCTTCCTCCGCAGGCGTTTCCTCTGCCCATTCCCCGGCTTCCTCCGGCTCCCCCTGGGATAAATCCACCTGCACAGGGGCGCGGCCCTGCGTGTCAAAGAGCGCTGCCGCAAAGGCCCCGGCGTCAAAGGGCTGCAGGTCGTCCACCTGCTCCCCCACGCCGATAAACTTCACAGAAAGCCCCAGCTCCCGCTTGATGGGCAGCACCACGCCGCCCTTGGGGGTGCCGTCCAGCTTTGTCAGCACAATGCCCGTAATGCCTGCCGCGCTTTGGAACTCCCGGGCTTGGTGTACCGCGTTCTGCCCGGTGGCGGCGTCCAGCACCAACAGGGTTTCCTTGTCGCAGTCAGGCAGCTCCCGGTCAATGACCCGGCGGATTTTCGACAGCTCGTCCATCAGGTTTTTTTTGTTGTGCAGCCGCCCCGCTGTGTCGCAAATCACCACGTCGCATCCCCGGGCCTTGGCGGCGGCAATGGTGTCGAACACCACAGCGGCAGGGTCGGCCCCTTCGGCGTGCTTGATGATGGGCACGCCGGCCCGCTGCGCCCACACCTCCAGTTGTTCAATGGCAGCGGCCCGGAAGGTGTCTGCCGCGCCCAGGATAACAGATTTCCCCTCCTGCTTCAGGCGGCTGGCAAGCTTGCCGATGGTGGTGGTTTTCCCCACGCCGTTTACCCCAATCACCAGGATAACGGAAGGCTTTGTGGAGGTGTGCAGGGCGTCATCCCCCATCAGAAGCTGGGCCACTTCCTCCTGCAGCTCTCCCAGAATCAGGGCGGGATCGGTAAGCCCCTTCTGCTTCACCCGCTCCCGCAGGCGCTCGGTGAGAAAGCCGGCGGTTTCCACGCCTACGTCCCCCATAACCAGAAGCTCCTCCAGCTCCTCAAAAAGCTCCTCGTCAATTTTCGTGAAGGAATTCACCATCTGGGTAATCTGCCCGCTGATGTTGTCCCTGGTCTTTTTCAGGCCGTCCCGTATCTTGTCAAAAAATCCCATGCTTTCACCTTCCTCTGTTATGTTATGTATAGTTCATAATGAGCAAAATCCCAAAGCAGAGCATCCCCACCAAAGGCGCCATAACGGCTACCACGCAGCGCGCCTTAAAATCCTCGTTTTTGCACACCCGGTATATGCCCCTGCACAGCAGCACGCCTAATAAGCCTCCCAGCCCGTTCAGGATCACATCGTCAATATCCCCTATGCCCATTTTAAAAGCAAACTGGGCAGCCTCCGCCGCCACGCTTGCCAAAACGACCCACAGGGTATTTTTCCACACTGCCTTGTCCTTATGAAACAATGTAAGATACACGCCCAGCGGCACAAAAATGACGATGTTCCCCAATATGTTGCTCAGCGCGAACCCTCTTATAAACCAGGCATTTTCCATGCTGCCGGTGACCAAATCTTTCCCTGTCAAAAACGCGGTGATGCCCCGCAGGGGAATCAGATTAACTGACCGCACAGCATGGCGCTGCCGGAACAGAATTAAAAGGAGGAGCAGGATGTAAAATACAGCCACACTGTAAAGCAGAATGTTTATCAGCCGTTTTTTTCGTTTTATCCGTATATCCAAAGGTTTTCCCTCCCATATGTGGCAATCTGGCAAACATAAAGGTTTTTGAAGGGTGCAGGGAAACTTTTTCCTTAAAAAAGTTTCCCTGCCCGCCTGAGGCTACGCGCTGAACTCGGCGGCCTCCTCGGTTTTAAGGGCTAAAAGCTTGGAGACGCCCTGATCCTGCATGGTCACGCCGTAAAGCATGTCCGATCCTTCCATGGTGCCCCGGCGGTGGGTGATGGTGATAAATTGGCTGCGCCCGCTCATGCGCCGCAGGTATTGGGCATAGCGGCTCACGTTCACATCGTCCAGGGCGGCCTCTATCTCGTCCAGCACGCAGAAGGGCGGGGGGTTCACGCGCATAATGGCAAAGTAAATGGAAATGGCCACCAGGGCCTTTTCCCCACCGGAAAGGGCCTCTATATGGCTGACAATCTTCCCGGGGGGCTGCACCTTAATCTCAATGCCGCTTTTCAGCACGTCTGTCTCGTCTGTGAAGGAAAGCTCTGCCGCGCCCCCGCCGAAAAGCTCCCGGAAGATGGCGCCGAAATTCTGGTTTATCTGGGCAAACCGCTCGGTGAACTGCTGGCGCATATGCTGGGTTAAATCCAGTATCAAATCCAAAAGCTCCTGTTTCGACTTCTCCACGTCCGCCACCTGGGCGCTTAAAAATTCATACCGCTCCGACACTTCCTGATATTCCACCACTGCCGCCACATTCACAGCGCCCAGGGCCTTAATCTTATTTTTCAGCTCCTGCAGCCGGCGCTGGGCCGCCTGCAGATCTTCAATTTTAATGCCGATTTCCTCTGCTTCCCGCCGGGTCAGCTCATACTCCTCCCACAGCCGGGAAATAATGCCGTCGTATTCTTTTTGGAGGTTGTCAGCCCGTTCCTGCAGGCGGGCCAGTTCCCGGCCCACATTTTCCCGGGCGGTGGTGGTTTCCCGCTCCTCCATGCGCAGGCGGACAGCCTCTTGCTCCAGCTCTGTGCGGCGGCGGGCTGTCTCCTCCATGTCCTTCCGGCGGGCGGCGGCTTTGGCGCGCAGTTCCTCAATGCGGGCTTTCTGCCCCTCTATCTGACTGCCAAGCTCTTTGTTTTTTCCCGCCAGCTCCTCTATCTGCCCCCGGAGCTTTTCCGCCAGCTCCCCGGAATTTTCCTGCCTGGCCCGCAGCTGCCTCACTGCCTCCAGCAGGGATTCCCTGTCCTTCTGGGCGGAAAACTCGCTTAACCGCAGGGCCTGTATGGTTTCTGCAATCTCCCCGCACCGGGCGTTCTGCTCCTCCCGGCTTCCGGCAAGGCGCTGGCTTTCCTGCTCCCAGGCTTTTGCCTGCCCCTCCAGCTTTTGGATGTTCTCCCGGCAGGCAAGCCCTGTTTTCTCCAGTTCCGCCAAACGGCCCCCGGCATCCTTCTGTTCCCGCTCCAGCCCTGCCAACTCTGCGGAAAGGGCGAGAAGCTCTTTTTCCACCCGGCCGCACTCGGCGGCAATGCGGATTTTTTCCTCCTGCAGGGCCTGCTGCTCCCCTCTGGCGGCGCTTAGCTGGGCTTCGCAGGCGGAAAGCTCCTGCTGGCGTTCTTTATGAGCCTGGGCCGCTGCCTGGGCCTGCTGCTGCAAAACCCCGGCCTTTTCCTTAATGCGCCCAATCTCTGCCGTGCGGCTTAAAAGCCCGGAGTTTTTGGCGCGGGATCCCCCTGTGAGGGAACCGCCGGCGTTTACCACCTGCCCGTCCAGGCTCACCACCCGGATGCGGTAGCCAGTGGCCTTGGCAATGGCCACGGCGCTGTCCAAATCCTCCGCCACAGCCACCCGGCCTAAAAGGGAATCCCGCACGCCGGAAAACCTCTCCTCGCATCGGCACAGCCGGGAGGCCACCCCTACAAAGCCTGGCATGTGCTCCATTTCCCTTGTGTCCGCCACCCTGCCTTTGATGGTGGTTAAAGGCAGGAAAGTGGCCCGGCCCAAATCCCGCTGCTTTAAAAAGGAAATGGCGCGCTTTGCGTCTCCTTCCGTCTCCACCACAATGTTCTGCATGGCGCCGCCCAGGGCGGTTTCCAGGGCTACGGCATATTCCCGGGGCACATTTAAAAGCTTTGTCACCGGGCCGCATATCCCGGAAAGCAGCCCCCGGCCCGCTTCCTTCATCACAGCTTTCACGCTTTGGGCAAAGCCCTCCAGGTTTCGCTCCAAATCCTCTAAAAGCCGCGCCCGGCGCAACTGTTCGTTTGCGTCCAGGGTAAGCCTGTCCATTTCCTCCCTTGCGGCCTGCAGGCGCTTTTGCCGGGACTCCAGCCGCATTTCATAGCCCTTTACGCTGTTTTCCTGGGCGGCAAGGCTTTTTTGGGTGTCCTCCAGCATCTGGTTCAGTTCTTCCTTTTCAGCCTTCACAGCCTGCTCCCGCTCTTTTGCCTGCCCCACGCTGTCCTCCACAGCGCCCTGGCGCAGCCGGATTTCCGCCATGGAGGACTGGGCGGAGCTTAGGCGTATCCGCTCCTCGGAAAGGCCAGCGTTCACCTGGGCCAGCTCCACCGCCGCCTGTTCCAGCTTCCGGGTGGCCTCGTCCGCCCCCTGGCGCAGCTTTTCCAGACGCTCTGTAAAGGACAACAGCTTGTCATGGCTTTCCTGGATCTGCCGCTCCTTTTCCCCGGCCTCCCGCTGTTTTTCCACTATTTCCCGCCCGGTTTCCTCTGACGAGCGCTGTGTCTCCAGAATCTCCCCCTCCAGCCGTTCCATGTCCTGGCTGTTGTGGGCAATGTCATTTTCCAAAAGGCCGATTTCCCCCTCGGCCCGCACAGCCTGCTCCTCCAGTTCCCCGGCCTCTCCCCGAAGCTGATCCATCTGCCCGGTGCAGTGGTTTGTCTCCCGGAGGTTTTCCTCCCCCCGGGCGCTCAGGGCTTCCAGCGTTTCTTCCAGCTCCTGGTGCTGGGCCCGGGCTTCGCCCATGCGGCCTTCCTGCTCCCGCAGGGCTTTGGCGGATCGCTCCAGGGTTTCCAGCCAGATGCCGATTTCCAGCCCCTTTTTCTCCCCGTCAAAGGCGATAAACTGTTCCGCCTTTTCCGCCTGGATGCGCAGCGGCTCCACCCGGCTCTCCAGCTCTGCAAGGATATCCCGCAGGCGCACCAGGTTGTCCTCCGCCTTTTGCAGCCGCCGCTCCGATTCCTCCTTGCGGTAGCGGTAACGGGAAATGCCAGCGGCCTCCTCAAAAATCTCCCGCCTGTCCTCAGAACGGGCCGCCACAATGCTGTCAATTTTGCCCTGGCCGATAATGGAATAGCCGTCCCGGCCCAGGCCCGTGTCCATTAAAAGCTCGTTGACATCTTTCAGGCGCACAGTGCTTTTATTTAATAAGTATTCGCTTTCCCCGCTGCGGTAATACCGCCGGGTGATGGCTACGGTGTCGTTGTCAAAGGGCAGGCCCCGGTCGCTGTTGTCAATGGTCAGGGTGACTTCCGCAAAGCCCTGGGCGCGGCGCTGGGGCGTGCCGCCAAAAATCACGTCCTCCATTTTGGAGCAGCGCAGGGTGCGCACAGACTGCTCCCCCAGCACCCACCGCATGGCGTCGCTGATATTGCTCTTGCCGCTGCCGTTAGGCCCCACCACAGAAGTGATGCCCGGTTCAAACTGCAGCGTGGTCTTGTCGGGGAATGTCTTGAACCCCTGCAATTCCAAAGACTTTAAAATCATCCGTTTCCATCCTTTTTCACAAATTCCGTTCCTGTTTTATAACAAAACCTTTTTCCGGCACGTCTTCGTCCTGCAGGAGCCGCACCCGGAAGCCTGCCTGCAAAAGCCTGTCCAGGTTTTCCTTCCGCTGGCCCTGCGCCGTTGACAAGCAATTGGGCTTTACAGATACTTCATAAGCCCCCGGCCCCCTCTTTGACAGTTCCCGCTCCACCCGCTGCAAAAAGATCCGGCTTTCCACTAGCTGCCGGAAAGCCGGGTGGTACGGCCCGGCTATGGCCTGGGCCTCCACCTCCTGCTCTGCGTGCAGCCCCATGCGGATAACCCGCACCCCTGCCTCCTCAAATCTTGGCAGCAGCCGGGCACAGAGGGCCACAGCCTCCTCCAGGGTTTGGGGCCTGTAGGCACCCTGCCTGTACAAATCCTCCAGCCCTGTGCCAGGCAGTACGACTGTGGGGTAAATCCGGATGGTATCTGGCTGTAAAGCAATTAGCTTGTCGGCTGTTTCCAAAGTCGTTTGGTCTGTATCGCCGTAAAGGCCTGTCATCATTTGCAGGCCAAATGAAAAGCCCATTCCCTTTACACGCTTGGCTCCTTCCAGCGTCTGGGCGGCAGTGTGGCCCCGGCTGTTCAGGGCCAGCACCCTGTCATCCATAGACTGGGCGCCCAGTTCCACAGCCGTCACTCCATATGCCTGCAAAAGGCGGAGTACCGGCATTTCCACAGCGTCAGGACGGGTAGAGACGCGAATTCCTGTAAAGCCATATAGCTTCACACACTTCTGGGCCGCCTGTAAAAGGCTTTCCATATACGCCCTGTCAATGGCAGTAAAACTGCCCCCAAAGAAGGCGATTTCTGCCTGCCTGACCCTGTCCCCTAAAGAGCGGAACGCTGTGTAGGCAGATTCCTTTACATCCTCCGGCGCAGGCTGGCCAGCACCCCCTGTAATGGTGTGCTGGTTGCAAAAGCTGCACTGGCGGGGGCACCCCACATGGGGCACGAAAATCGCCACATTAAAGTGCTTTCCCCTGCTCAATAGCCCATCAGCTCCAATGCTTCCCGGGCAGCCTGCTGCTCTGCTTCCTTCTTACTGCGCCCGCCCCCCTTGCCGATTACGTTGCTGTTCAGGCGCACCTCCACCGCAAAGTGCTTGTCATGATCCGGCCCGCTTTCCCCGGTCACCCGGTATTCCAGTTTTTCCTCCGGATTTTGCTGGATAATCTCCTGCAAGGTGGTCTTGTAATCCTTAAAAGGCTTTGCGTTCTGGGCCTTGGCGGCAGGAATGATGAACCGCAGAATGAAAGACTTGGCCCGCTCCAGGTCGCCGCTGTCCAGATAGATGGCGGCAATGGTGGACTCGAACACGTCTGCCAGAATGCTGGGCCTGTCCTGCCCGCCAGAGTGGCGCTCTCCATGGCTTAGCCGTAAAAAGCTTCCCGCCTCCAGCGCCCGGGAGAACCCGCACAGGGAGCGCTCGCACACCAGCGCCGCCCGGTTTTTGGTGAGCTGGCCCTCGGGCAGGCTGGGAAAATGACCGTAAAGGTATTCCGCCGTCACAAAGCCCAGCACTGAATCCCCCAAAAATTCCAGCCGCTCATAGCTTTTGCACTTGTGCTCGTTGGCATAGGAGGAGTGGGTCAGGGCGGTTTCCAGCAGCTTCCTGTCCCGGAACCTGTACCCAATCAGCTTTTCGTATTCTTCCAGAGATCTCATGGAGCCACGTCCCTTTCTCAAAGTCTGTAAAGCTAAAACGCTTTACATTATTCCTGCTTCTTCCCAACCGCTTCGGCAATGTCCGCAATGATGCCAGACCGGGTGTAGTCCCGGGTCAGCCGCAAAGCGTTTTTCACTGTGGCGGCCTTGGCGCTGCCATGGATTTTCAACACAGGCTTTTTCGCCCCCATAATAGGCGCGCCGCCATATTCGTTATAATCCATGTGCTTCTTCAGCTTTTTCATGTCGCTATACACCATTGCCGCCGCCAGCTTGTTCTTCAGGCCGCTGGTCAGCACCCCTTTTATCTGATCCATCAAGGCCAGGGCCACGCCTTCATAAAGCTTCAGCATCATGTTGCCTGTAAAGCCGTCTGTAACCGCTACATCGCAGCCGTCATAAGGCAGCTCCCGGCCCTCCACGTTTCCAGTAAAGTTAATGCCTTTACACTCCTGAAAAAGCGCGTGGGCCTGCTTGCGCAGATCATCTCCCTTGTGGGCTTCATTGCCTACATTGCACAGCCCCACCCGGGGGTTGCGTATCCCCATTACCTTTTCCATGTAGACAGAACCCATCAACCCAAACTGCACCAGCATTTCCGGGCGGCAGTCCACGTTGGCACCGCCATCGGTGAGCATAAAGAAGCCTCCGGCCTTGGGCAGAATGGGTGCAAAGGTAACCCGCTTTACACCATGTATACGCTTCACCAGGGTGGTGGCTCCCACCACCAGGGCGCCGCTGTTCCCAGCGCTGGCAAAAGCGTCCCCCTTGCCCTCTGCCAAGGCCCGCAGGCCCACAGCCATGGAGCTGTCGGCCTTATCCTTTATCACGCTGGTAGGCTCGTCCTCCATAGAAAGCATCTGCCCGGCAGGCAGGATTTCCATTTTGGCAAGCTTGTCCCCTATGCCCAGCTCTTTCCCTGCGGCCTCCAGCCTGTCCTTGTCACCGACAAGCAGGATGTCTACTCCCAGTTCCTCCATGGCCTGCGCACAGCCCAGCAGGATTTCCCCGGGGGCGTTGTCCCCGCCGAACCCATCTACAATAATTTTCATGACCCAGCCTCCTTTGCCCTGAAAAACAATAAAACTCCGCCCTGCTTTCCATTAGGGCTTGTTTGAAAAATCATAAACACCGTCTTTTTGCCCCAAACGGGCATTTCTCTGTGTTGGAAATCCTCGAAAGGCGAAAACATTCCATAAACGGAATGTTCAGCCTTTCTAAACGCATGTATGCGTTTGCGGTTCTTCGCCTTGAAACCGCTCCCTTTGGAACAAAAATTCCGGCACTTCCTCTATTTTCAAACAAGCCCTAAGCCCTGGCGCTTTCCCAATCCACAGAAGCCAGCGCCCGTTCTGCCAGGGCCATATACCGCTGGCGCTTGTCCCGGATTTTTTCCGAAAGGGGCGGCAGCACCCCGAAATTTGCCCCCATGGGCTGGAAGTCTTTCCCCTCATATCCGGAAATATACCGGCTCAAGGCCCCCATCATGGTGGTTTCCGGCAGCACCAGGGTTTCCTGTCCCCGCAGCCGCCGCAAGATGTTTATCCCCGCCAGAATTCCCGACGCGGCAGACTCCATATATCCTTCCACCCCGGTTATCTGCCCGGCAAAAAACAGTTCCGGCCTTTCCAGCATGGAAAAATCCGCCGCCAAAAGCCCGGGGGAATGAAGGAAGGTGTTGCGGTGCATTACCCCGAAGCGGGCAAATTCCGCCTGCTCCAGGCCGGGAATCATACCAAAAACCCGCTTCTGCTCTCCAAATTTCAAATTGGTCTGGAAGCCCACCAGGTTGTACAGGCTGTTCTCCCGGTTTTCTGTGCGGAGCTGCACCACCGCCCAGGGCCTGTGCCCGGTGCGGGGATCCCGCAGGCCCACCGGCTTCATGGGGCCAAAGCGCAAAGCGTCCCGGCCCCGGCCTGCCAGCACCTCCACAGGCATACAGCCCTCATATACCTTGGGATCCCTTGCGTCAAAGCTGTGTACCGGGGCGCGCTCCGCCCCCAGCAAAGCCTCCACAAAGCGCTCATATTCCTCTTTGTTCATGGGGCAGTTAAGGTAATCCCCCTCCTCTTTGTCATACCGGGAGGCTGCAAAGCACTTGCCCATGTCAAGGCTTTCCGCTGCCACAATAGGCGCGGCAGCGTCAAAAAAGCTGAGGGCGCCGCCGCACAGCTTTTCAATCTCCCCTGCAAGGGCGCCGGAGGTTAAAGGCCCGGTTGCTGTCACCACAGGCCCTTCCGGTATGGCGGGCACTTCTTCCCGCCGCACTGTAATGTTGGGATGTCCTTCTATGGCCTCTGTAGCCAGCCGGGAAAACATCCCCCTGTCCACAGCCAAAGCACCTCCGGCAGGCACCCGGCACTTTTCCGCGCAGTCCACCAGCAGGGAACCCAGCCGCCGCATTTCCTCCTTCAGAAGCCCTGCGGCGCTGTCCAGCCTTGCGGCCTTTAAGGAGTTGGAGCAGATAAGCTCTGCAAACCCCGGGCTTTGGTGGGCCGGAGAAAACTTCTCCGGCTTCATCTCATACAGGACAACCTTCCCGCCCCGCTGGGCTATCTGCCAGGCGGCCTCGCAGCCTGCCAGGCCCGCCCCCAGCACCTTGATTTCTTCCATGCGCGCCTCCTTCCCAGACTGTCTCATGCCTCCTGCTTCCGGCGGCTTAGGGGCTTTGCCCCTAAGACCCCCACAACCCCTTTTGAAAAAGGGGGTGACCCTAAAACCCATCTGCAAGCCAGGGACAGGGCTGCATACGCAAAGGCTTTATTCTTCCGCAGGCAGCTTGCCCTCAAAGGTACAGCCCTCTGTAACACAGTACAGCCGCTTATCCTTGGTTTTTTTCTGCAGCAGCACCTTGCCGCACACAGGGCAGTTTTCCTTGGAGGGCGGATCCCAAGAGACAAAGTCGCACTTGGGATACTCGCTGCATCCATAGAACACCCGGCCTTTTTTAGACTTGCGCTCTATAATCTTCCCGCCGCACTTGGGGCAGGCAGCGCCAGTCTCATTGACGATCTTCTTCACGTTCTTGCACTCGGGATATCCGGAGCAGGCCATAAACCGCCCGTACCGCCCGTATTTTATCACCATGGGCTTGCCGCATTTTTCACAGACTTCCCCGGTCTCGTCCTCTTTCAGCTTGATTTTCACCCCGTCCATTTCCTTCTTGGCCTTTTGGACGGTTTTATCAAAGTCATCGTAAAACCGCTGCAAGGTCTGCACCCAGGCCTCGTCCCCCCGCTGCACCGCGTCCAGCTCATCCTCCACCTGGGCGGTAAAGCGCACGTTGACGATTTTGGGGAAGCGCTCTTTCATCAGCTTGGTGATAACCTCTCCCAGCTCTGTAGGCTTGAAGGCCTTACCCTCCCGGGCCACATACTCCCGGGTGGTGATGGTGGAAATGGTGGCCGCATAGGTGGAAGGCCTGCCAATGCCGTTTTCCTCCAGGGTTTTAATCAGGGAAGCTTCCGTATACCGGGGGGGCGGCTGGGTGAAGTGTTGGTTCCCCTTTAAATCTTTAATTTTCAGCTTCTGCCCTTCCTCTAAGGGAGGCAGATCCTTCCCTGCCTTTTCTTCCTCGTCTTTGCTTTCCTCATATAAGGCGGTGAAGCCGTCAAAGTGGACGTTAAAGCCCGAGGCCTTGAAAATATATTTTCCCGCCAGGATGGTGGCCTGGCTGGTGTTCAGCACACAGTTTGCCATCTGGCAGGCAATAAACCGCTCCCAGATAAGCTTATACAGCTTATACTGGTCAGAGGTCAGGGAGGACTTGGCCTGCTCCGGGGTCAGGGAGATGGTGGACGGCCGGATGGCTTCATGGCCATCCTGGGCGTTTGCCCGGGACTTAAAGTGCCGGGGCTTCGCAGGCAGATACTTTTTGCCCCAGCGCCCTTCAATATACTCCCCCGCCTCCCGGATAGCGTCCTCGGAAATGCGCAGGGAGTCGGTACGCATATAGGTGATAAGGCCCATGGTGCCCAGGCCTTCCACGTCCACGCCTTCATACAGTTCCTGGGCAGCCTTCATGGTGCGCCGGGCCTGGAAGCCCAGCTTCCGGGAAGCCTCCTGCTGTAAGGTGGAGGTGATAAAGGGAGGCGCGGGCTGGCGGTTCCGCTTGCCCTTCTTCACCGGGCCTACCACGAAATCCTCCTTCTCCAGTTCCGCGAACAGCTTATCCGACTCCTCCTGGGAGCCGATTTTAATCTCCCCGTTTTCGTCCCCGTAAAAGGCGGCGGCAAACACCGCCTTGCTGGGCGGGGCGGTGAGCTTTGCGTCAATGCTCCAGTATTCCTCCGGCACAAAGGCTTTTATCTCCTCTTCCCGGTCTACAATCATCCGCACCGCCACCGACTGCACCCGCCCTGCCGAAAGCCTGGGCCGGATGGTCTTTGCCAGGAAAGGGCTTAGGGTGTAGCCCACCAGGCGGTCTAAAATGCGCCTGGCCTGCTGGGCGTTCACCAAGTCCAGGTCAATGGCCCGGGGATGGGCCATGCCCTCTGCCACGCCGGTTTTTGTAATCTCGTTAAAGGTCACCCTGTCCCGGGCGCCCTCCTCCAAGTCCAGGATATAGGCCAGGTGCCAGGAGATGGCCTCCCCCTCCCGGTCAGGGTCAGTTGCCAGCAGCACGCCGTCACACTTGGCCGCCGCTTCCTTCAGCTCTTTCACCAGCTTTTCCTTGCCCTTGATAATGCTATACTTGGGCTTGAAGCTGTCCTTCACGTCCACGCTGAGCCTCGCCTTTGGCAAGTCCCGCACATGGCCCATGGAGGCAATCACCTCATAGTCCGGCCCCAAATATTTCTGTATGGTTTTCGCCTTGGAAGGCGATTCCACAATCACCAGCTTCGACATGTTTCCATCTTCCTTTCTTGCAGGCCCTCCCTGCAAACCATATCATATTACAATATTTCCATCTCATTATAATTCTTTATAAGAAATATATCTCCTGGCCCCTCCGCCCCGGCAAAGCTTGAAAGCCGCTTACCGCCTAAGCCGCCGGTAGCGCTTCCCGGAGACAGACTCCACCAGGCCTTCCAGCTCCATCTCCGTCAAAAGGCCCAAAAGCCTCCCGGCGGGAATGCCAGTGTCCGCCCCGAGCTGGGCGGCTGTGAGAAGCTGCCCCTGCAGGGCAGACATAACCTTCTCTTCCTCCGGGGACAGTCCCGGCCCAATAGAAACAGCCCTGCCTGCGGAATCTGCCAGGACGGCTTCCCTTTCCGGCAGGCAGATGTCGTCAAAAATGCCCTCATATTCATCAGGCAGGCACGCTGGCTCTTTCCTGGGAAGGGGAAAGCGCAGGGCATAGTCCTCCAGCACGTCCTCCCCGCAGGAGACAGCCTTCGCGCCGTCCCGCAGAAGGGCCTGGCTTCCGGCATACTCCGCTGCCCCGGCAGGGCCTGGGTATACAAACACGTCCCGGTTCTGGTCGGCGGCATGCCTTGCATATATAATGGTGCCGCTTTTCATGGCGGCCTGGATAAGCACCACCCCGTCGCACAGCCCGGTTATCAGCCGGTTGCGCGTCTGGAAGCCGCCCATGGCAGGGTTCCGCTGGGTAAAATATTCGCTTAAAAGGGCACCGCCCCGCTTTGGTATCTCCTGGCGCAGGGAAGCGTTTTTCGCCAGATAAGGGCTGTTCAAGTCCACAGGCAGCACGCTTATCACCCGGCCCGAGGCGCTCATGGCCCCAGCCAGGGAAGCGGAATCAATGCCCACCGCGCCGCCGCTTACCACCAGAGCGCCTCCGGCGGCCAGTTGATACCCTATCTTCCTGGCAGCCGCAACCGATTCCTGCAGGGCTTTCCTGGCCCCGGCAACCGCCACGGCGGGGCCTTTCCCGAACTCCGGCAGGCGGCCTTTACCATACAGTACCGCGGGAGGGTCAGAAATATTCCTGAGGGCCTCGGGATATTTCTCACACTCCGGCGTTAGTACAAACCACCCCACCTTTTCCGCATATTCCAGGCGGGCTTCCGCCTCTCCCAGCGTAAAGTCATAAAGGGCGGCAGCCTGCTGATCCGACAAAAACGAAAGGGAGTTCCACAGCCGCGGCCCGCCCTCATGGAATTCCGCCGCCCCGCCATGAAAGCGCCTGCTGAGCTGCCAGGGCAGGGGGCTTCCCTCTCCAAAGGCATGCTGCAGCCAAATCCAATACGCCCGATAGTCCATTGCTACCCCTCCTTCTTTTCTGTCCCCCGCCGCATTTCCCACAGCAGGATGGTAGCTGCCGCCGCCGCGTTCAGCGACTCCGCCCTCCCTGCCATGGGGATCGTTACCGCATCATGGCAGAACCCGCAGGTTTCCGGGCGCAGGCCGTTCCCCTCGTTGCCGATGAACACCGCGTGGGAGCCTTCCCCGAAATCCACCTCCGTGATTTTCCTGGAGCCATTATCCGGAACGGCGGCATGGAGGGTATATCCCTGCCTTTTAAGCAGTTCCGCCAGGCGCTGGGGCGAAGGCTCCCTTATAAGCCCTGCCCGGAACACCGCGCCCATAGAAGCCCGCAGGGCTTTGGGGGACAGGGGATCGCAGCAGTCCCCCAGCAGGAACACCAGCCCGATGCCCAGGGCCTCGGCAGTGCGCAGGATGGTGCCCAGGTTCCCCGGATCCTGCAAATCCTCCAGCACCAGGCAGGAGCGGGCCGGGGCAAAGCCAATAACGCCCTCTTGCAGGGTATCCGGCCATTTGCATACACAAAAAACCCCCTGGGAGTTTTTCGTGCCGGAAAGCAGGGCCGCCACATGCTCCTCCACCTGGTACGCCTCCCCGCAGGCTGCCAGCACCTCCGTAAGGTAGGGGCCGTATTTCTCCCAGGCCCCGGCGGTAAAAAAGCAGGTGGCAATTGCCAGCCCAGAGTGGGCCGCGTCCTCGCAGAGCCGGGCGCCCTCGCAGAGGAATGCCCGGCTTTCCCGGCGGGCGGCAGCAGAGCTGCCCAGCAGGGCGGCAGAACGCACCAGAGGTTTTTTCCGGCTGGTAATCAGGGGGTATCCTATGCTTTTCTTCTCTCCTGTTTTCACATTGTCACCCTTTCCGGCGCAAGCTGTCCTGCCCGCTTCGCAAGAAGCGGAAACGCCTAAGGCATTGCTGCCTCAGGCGCAGTTTTATCTTTTTATAGGGCGGCTTTGGCCTTCTCTACTAAAGCGGTAAAGGCGGCGGCGTCGGCAATGGCAATCTCGGAAAGCATCTTGCGGTTGAGGGTGACGCCAGCCTTTTTCAGGCCGTTCATAAAGGTGGAATAGTTCATGCCGTTCATGTGGCAGGCAGCGGAAATGCGGGTGATCCACAGGCGGCGGAAGTCGCGCTTGCGCTGCTTGCGGCCAATGTATGCGTAATTGCCGGACTTCATAACGGCCTGTTTGGCCATTTTAAAGTGGCGGGACTTGGAACCCCAATAGCCCTTCGCCAGCTTCAGAACCTTCTTCCTTCTTTTGCGCGTCATCATCGCGCCCTTAACTCTAGCCATTTATCATTCATTCCTTTCAGAGTATCTCGTTGCGTAATTTCCTGTTCCTGCGCCTTATTTATAGGGCAGCATCCGCTTGACAGCGGCTACGTTGGTCTTGTCGGTAACCGTGGTGCCCCTGGCGTGGCGCTTGACCTTGGGGGTTTTCCCATGGCCGTTGAAAAGGTGGCTAGTGAAGGCGTGTCCGCGGATCACCTTCCCGTTTTTGGAAAGCTTGAAGCGCTTTTTCGCGCCGCTATGGGTTTTCAGCTTCGGCATTTTGCAGTCCTCCTTGATTCGATTCTTCTAAAAGACAGATAATGTGGGAAAATTATTTAACGGGCTTGGGGGCAAGGAACATCAGCATGGTTCTGCCCTCCAGCTTGGCAGGCTTTTCCACGTTTGCCACATCCGCCATGCTCTCGGCAAACCGGCGCATAATCTCCTGTCCCAGCTCCGGATGGCCCATTTCCCGGCCTCTGAAGCGGATGGAGGCCTTCACCTTATTGCCCTCGCCAATGAAGCGTACCGCATGGTTCCGCTTGGTTTCAAAGTCATGGGTGTCAATGTTCAGGGAAAGGCGCACCTCTTTAATCTCCACAGTGCGCTGGTTTTTCCGCTGCTCCTTTTCCCGCTTCGACTGCTCGAAACGGAATTTGCCGTAGTCGATGATTTTACACACCGGGGGCGTAGCCTGGGGGGCAATCTTCACCAGATCCAGGTTGCGCTGCTCCGCCAGTTCCCTGGCCTTCTGCAGGGGCATAACCCCTAGCTGGGAGCCGTCGGAATCCACCAGGCGGATCTCCCTGTCGCGGATTTGTTCATTGATCTGCAGTTCCTTGTTGCTAATTGGTAGCACCTCCATCACGTTAATCCTCAAAGTACCTCTCAAAAAACCAAGGCGCAAAAAACGGGCAGAAATCCATCCGCCCGCAAATCAATCCCGCAAAACTCCGGACCCAAGCCTGAACAGCC
The DNA here is from genome assembly GCF_009917365.1 of Neglectibacter sp. X4. Classification (NCBI taxonomy): domain Bacteria; kingdom Bacillati; phylum Bacillota; class Clostridia; order Eubacteriales; family Oscillospiraceae; genus Neglectibacter; species Neglectibacter sp. X4. Next base: position 21,653 of record NZ_QWLE01000022.1, read on the forward strand.
CGAACCCTTCCTGCGCCTATTGACCTGTGGCGGACAAAACCGCACCGGTGGGCAAAAGCCATCGCGCCCTGCCTCTTTGTTTTCCTTTTGAGATTATACGCCCTTTAAAGCCTTTTGTCAAGGGGATTTTCGCAAAGGGAGTGTCCAAAACACACATTTTGTGCTGTCGGCGCAAGACCATGGGACTCCTCTCGCCTGCCGGCTCGGTCAGCTCATGGCAATCGCCACTGGCGATTTTCGCCCCACACCCTGCAAACCCTTTTGAAAAAAGGGTTTGATCCTAAAACCACTTATCCAAATTGATGAATTTCTTTCTATAAACTCCTCGCTTTGGACACCCCCCGCGCTTCTTTCTGTTGCAATTCCCCGGGAAATCCGGTATACTGGAGGGAAACCTATACTGGAGGGGATTGGGATTGCCGGAAAAAGCCAGGCCGCATATTGATTATTTTGATTTTCTCCGCCTGCTTGCCATGTGCGGCGTCATTTTCATGCACACCTCTGCCCTGCTGCTGCAAGGGGAGGCAGACCTCCAGTGGGAGCTGCTGAATCTCTGCACAGCCTTTGCCTTCACCTCTGTGCCCCTGTTTTTGATGATGTCCGGCTATCTCCTGTGCTCCAATGAAAAAACTATGGATTTGGGGCTTCTGCTGAAAAAGCGGCTGCCCCGGCTTGTGGTGCCCCTTGCTGCGTGGACTATGCTGGCAGCCCTGCGGATCTGCATCGCGAACGGCGCCCTGACGCCCCAAGCCTTCTTCTCCAAGCTGGCTGAAGCGCTGTCCTCCCCCATTGCCGTGCATTTCTGGTATATGTACCTGATGATAGCCCTGTACGTCCTCTCCCCCCTGCTGTACAGCGCCCTCCAGGGGCTTAGCCGCCAGGGCCACTGCTATGTGCTGGCCCTCATCGGCCTGGTAACCCTCCAGGCCATGCTTACAGCCCTGCTGCCGGACGAACTGGATAAATTTGCCGCCCTGGAGCTGATAAGCCGGCTGCGGATTTTCGACGGGCACCTGTGCACCTTCCTGCTGGGGTATTACCTGGGCCGCTTGGAGCGCCGCGTTCCCAACCGCGTCCTTGTGCCCATCATCCTGAGCCTTTGGGCGCTGATTGCCGGGGGCACCCATGTGCTCACCCTGCAAAACGGCTCCCTTACAGGTCCCTTTATGAACCAGTCCGCAGGCTTTGAGGTGGCGCTGGCAGCCTGCCTTTTCCTGTTCTTCAAGCAGAATGTAAAAAGGAAGCTTTCCCCCAGCGGGGAAGGCCGGGCGCTGGTGGCCCTGGGCCTGCCCATTTACCTGATGCACAACCTCCTTATCGCCGTTTTCAACCACTACCCGGCAACTCTTTTGGAAGCCCTCTGCATGACGGCACTGAACCTTGCCGCCTGCTGGCTGGTGCTGAAAACCGCCGCCACCATCCCTTTTTTGTGCTATCTCCTCACTGGCATACCCTTCCGGGAGGCAAGCCTTTCCTGCAACTGGATATACACCTGGCACAGCCTGCAGGGCTTTTGGAAAAGGCATAAAAAATAAGCGCAGGCAATTCGCCGTGGTGCCATAAGAAAACATGGAAAACCCCAGTAAAATCAATGTTTTTTAAGGGCAGCGGAAAACGGGGCGGCGCAAACAAGTGAACAACAGCACAGAAAACGGGCGATGTCGGCAAGACACCGCCCGTTTCTGCGTCCCGGCCAACGCCGCAGATTTAGAAAAGTCTGCGGCGTTTTTTCATGTCCAGACACCGAAAGGAGCGGAGAACCATGCCAGTATTCCGCGTGGAGAGGAACAAAGGGTACACGGTGATGTCCAACTACCACCTGCGGGACAAGTCCCTGTCCCTGAAAGCCAAGGGCCTGTTGTCGCAGATTTTGTCACTCCTGGAAGATTGGGACTATACCCTGTCCGGCCTGTGCTATATCAACCGGGAGAGCAAGGACGCTATTCGTTCCGCCGTCAACGAATTGGAGCGGGCCGGGTACATCGAGCGCCACCAGACCACGGACGAAAGCGGCAAATTCAGCAGCAACGAGTACATCATCCACGAACAGCCTGTTTCTTTGCCGCCGTCGTTGGATAAACCGTCGTCGGAAAACCCGACAACGGGAAAACCGACGTCGGAAAATCCAACGCAATTAAATAAAGATAGAGTAACTAAAGACCAAGCTATTACTGACCCATCAATTACCCATTCCTTTCCCTCCCTTTCGTCCCCTCCCGCTGGGGCGGCTGCTGCGGCTTCGCCGCCGGAAAGGAAAGGAACGGAAGCGGCTACACAGAGCGCCGTTGAGATTTACCGGGAGCTTATCAAGGAGAATATCGAATACGACCACCTCCTGCACTACTCCAAGATCGACCGGGAGGAATTGGACGGCATCGTGGAATTGCTGGTGGAAACCGTCTGCACGGCCCGCAAGACTATCCGGGTGGCCGGTGACGACTACCCCGCCGAGCTGGTAAAGGCCAAGCTGCTGAAACTCAACAGCGGCCATATCGAGTTCGTCATGGACTGTATGCGGGAGAACACCACGAAAATCCGCAACATCAAGAAATACCTGCTGGCCCTGATGGAGCTTGGGGCCGTGCTTCTGGGCCTCCAAAAACTTTTTCAGGGCCATTTGCAGCACTTGGGCCGTCAGCTTCCCGGTTTTCATGGATAACGCGATGGTCTTTTGAGTGACTTCCTCCTGCAAGCGTCATACCTCCTTTGCCAGAAGTCGAAAAGGGCGGCTACGGTGGAACCACCAGCCGCCGCAGGTAAATCCGCATCAGATACGCACCCGCAGGCCGTTCAGATCGTCGGCCCGGATGCCCACCAGATACCAGTCGGCGGCGTACTCAATGCGGATGGGCTTCCAGCGCCCGCCCACCATCACGTCGAAGCACTGTCCACAGTGCAAGCCGCCGTAGTAGTCGGCCAGGTCAAAGCGGATGTCGTAGCGGTCTGTCCGCTCGTCGAAGATCAATGCGCCCTGTTTCATAGTCGGGGCCTCCTTGTTTTAGATTTTACCCTCCGCCATATCGTGGGCGACGAGAGCGGTGTAGTAGCTTCCCATAGTGCTGGGGGCGTTGAACAGCGCCGCCAGCAGAGCCTAAAGCAGTTGAAGCAGCACGGGGCGGCGCTGTCCAACATTGAGATCACCGACGCCAACATCGCCGCTTTCAAGCCCTGCGCCAAGAAATACGGCGTGGACTTCACCTTGCGAAAGGACAAGACCACCCAGCCGCCCCAGGATGATTAAAATGAAAGTAAAGTATATTCGTTCTGACGGCGTTTATCAAAAAATCGCAAATGCGTCCATTGAAAAGAAAAATGACATCTATCGTTATGAGTTAATGATGCCTTTCAAGAAAAAATGGGACTGTTATAGTGTCCCAATGAAAGCATCAACGCCTAATGGATATGATGTAATAATTGTTGAAGCAACCTTATTGCCCGCAAGCGAGATTTTGGAAGTTGCGGAGGATTTTTGGAATGAATAATAAGCCTATGATTGTCCATGAAGTCGCCACATTATCCGGGATAACAATACGAACGCTCCACTATTATGACGAAATAGGCTTGCTAAAACCTACTATGCTTACGGATGTGAAGTATCGCTTATATACAGAAGATGATTTAAGTCGATTGCAGGAAATATTGTTTTTTCGTGAAGTGGGATTTGCTCTAAAAGAAATAAAAGAGTTACTTAAATAGTGTCTACATGAGTTAAGCACGAATAGCAGCCCAAATAGCGATACAACGGACGTGTACCGCAGCGATAAA
>NZ_QWLE01000198.1:0-854 GCF_009917365.1 Neglectibacter sp. X4
ATAGCCGAAGGGGCGCGCCTTGCCCTGTTTACAGGCGACGCCGCCCGGCAGCGGTGCGTGTCCGCCTCTGCCGCGGCCGGCAGCACCTATGAGGATACCCCCTACGGGGAAACCCAGCCCTGGCCCTGGCGCACCCGCACCCCGGTGGCAAACACTGCCGGGCAGGTGTGCACGGTGCTGGGCAGCGGCCAGGGGAATGTCAGCTTCCCTGCAAACCAGGGGGGCAGCATCGGGCTGGTGGTGTGCTGCAATCTTGCGGGAACTGTCCGGGTGTCGGATGAACCGGATGAGGATGGGTATTACACCCTGCTGTTTGACGCGCCCCCGCCCCGGAAAGCGGGAGAGCTGCTGGCAGGCGACCTGCTGCAGGTGCGCTTGGGCGGCAAAGACAGGCTGCTGGCTGTAGTCCAGCAGGGGAAGCCCTCCGCCCTTTACAGTGAGGAATGCGATGGCGCCTGGTGCATGGCCCTGGACGGGGTGGAAGCGGAGAGCATGCCTGCTGAAATGTACAGCGGGGCGCCCGGGGGCAAGCTGGACCAGAAATATGCCTGCATGACAGATTTCACCCTGCGCCCCTATATCCGGCGGGCAAAGCTGCCCCATATCAGCAGCACAGGCAACGCCGTCTCCTCCGGGGCAAACGGCTATGCCGCCTCCTGCTTCCTGCTGTCCGCCATTGAAACAGGCATAAGCCAGACCTATAAGGACGGCGCTGCCCTTGCTTTCTTCACTGGGGCTGGGGCGGCCCAGCGGCGCATCTGCCGTGTGGACGGGGAGCCGGCGGACTGGTTCACCCGCACCATGTATTACAGCTCCGGATGGCGGAAACACTTCGTAAAAGCCAATGGGGCACT
>NZ_QWLE01000199.1:0-833 GCF_009917365.1 Neglectibacter sp. X4
TTTAATACATTACAGCAAAATAACGCTGGATTTAAAAAAACTCTGTGGCTTTCGTCATCGGAAAAGCTAGATTCAGTTGAACAAAATAATTTAAAGTTTTCTGCTGACAATTTCGGAGAGGAACAAATTGCATATTTAAAGGATAAACAGTATGCAGATATTGAAGCGGTTAAAGCTGTAGCAGGGGAAGGAGAATCTGGTGAAATACTAATCGATAGTATAAATGAGAAATATACAGAGAAAATTGATGAAGCACAAAAATTAGTTTCGAAGTTAAAGGAAAAGACTGCTAAAGCACTGGAAGATGGGTATATTGACAAAGCTGAACAAAGTGGGCTTGATAAAATAATACAGGATATAGAAGCGCTTGAGAATGGGACGAGTACCTCTGATAAGAATGAAGATCAGACCGAAAAAAAGATAAATCCTTTTGAGAATATGGCAGTAAGCAGCTTGAAGGATATGGATTGGGCTTCTTTTCAGAACATTATATCTGGTGGAATTAGCAGTGCGGACGAAAAAGCAGCGGTTCTGGAGGATGCTTATAACAGCGTTGGATCGCAGTTCAACGCTGAGGAAAGAAAGATAGCACTGTGGGGTAAAAACGGAAATGGAGAAGAAGGTCTATATGCGGAAAAGACAAATCTTTATATGGATGTTGCTAAGACTACAAATGAGGAGTTCAAAAATCGTTTTAAAGGTGAACTCGGGTATTTCGGAGAATCATCGATAACTGAAATAAGTGCACAGATGAAAGAGAATCCTTATGAAAGTTTTAAGAAGTTTAGAGACCAAGGCAATGCATTGCGTGCGGATGAAGAAACAAGAGCGGC
>NZ_QWLE01000200.1:0-831 GCF_009917365.1 Neglectibacter sp. X4
AAAACTCGGACTGCGGTACTACGTTATATTAGTAATTAAATATAAATAACAAAATTTTAAAAAGGGTCAATTGCCAAGGTGAATTCCAGTTTGCCTAAGTAAATGTCAGGTACGCAAGAGTGGAGGATGTAAAAAGCTATGGAAAGTAGTGAAATTGATGCCAGAATAGGGTAAAATAGTGTTAATGCAGGGAAATTCGGGCATAACAAAAAGCCGTCAGCATTCATATTTTTATTTTTGCCAGAGTGAATTCTGCCGGCTGATGGTCTTGTGAAACTAGCGATATATCCCGGTAATCCATTAAAAATTAAAGTTCTAGCAGTTCATCGTGTTTTACGTAGCATTTGCGTTCTTCGCACCATAAAGGCTGGGTGTCTGGTCCTTTCCAGCTGTCCCATGGACCGGCGGAATAGCCGTATTCCAGACGGTAGGCTTGCAGATAATTTAACTGCCAGCCGTCGCTGTCCAGATACTCCCATGGATTGGATTCAATCTCATGACCAGAGCGAACCCAGTTGCGAAGCATGTAACGTTCGCTGCGTGTCATGGGAACAACATCTTCCATTTCATGGAGTGCACAAAGGTTGAACTGATAGTCGATGGATTGTTTATCGTAAATGGTTCGTCTTTTCACAGGGATGCACCTCCTTTTCTAAAGATGGAAGACTTCAGGGTAACTTCTTTGGAAGGAATTCTGCGGCAGCCGAGAAGGTGAAGGGTTTCGGCGCCGAAAAAGAATGCAAACATTTCGTGAGGGCATTTGTTGCTCAGGCTTTCCCTGCAGTAAGAATTAATATGATGCATCATGAGTGAAATATCCTCTTGGCAAAG
>NZ_QWLE01000201.1:0-827 GCF_009917365.1 Neglectibacter sp. X4
CCCAATTCCTTTTGCTCTTTTTTGTGCCCCCTAGCCCTTTGGCGTGCGTCCTTGCGTACTAACTTAATGACATTGGTTCCCTACACGGTTATTCCACGGACGCTCTTTCAAATAATGCGCGTAAATCTCGTCATATTCCGCAATTAGCGCTTCAACATTCTGCCTGTACTGTTCTTCAAAATAAACCGCTTCTTTTGGGAAACGGGGTTTGATACCGGGGTTCTCTGCCGGATAACCGACACATAATCCAAGCAGAGGAATCACATACTTAGGGAGATTTAATTCCCGTACTGCCTCCAAAGCATGAAGACGTATATCCCCTATCGGCACAGTGCCAAGCCCAAAGGATTCTGCGGCGGCAACCGCGGTTGCAAGGGCAATCCCGACCTCATTCGCACCCACGATCAGATTATCAATCTGCCCCACCGTATCCTCAAATGCCTGTCCTTTCTGCTGGCAGGCTATCCATGTCCGGTAAAAATCTGCACAAAATATCAGAAAAATAGGAGCCTGCGCGATATGCTTCTGTCCTCCACAAAGCTCCGAAAACTTCTCTCTGCGGGATTTATCTTTTATCGCAATGATTGAAACGTGCTGGAGATTTACCCAGTTCGGCGCAGCCTGAGCTGCTCTTACAATCTGGTCTAATATTTCTTCCTCCACCGGTCTTTCCTCATACTTACGAATCGACCGGTGGGACAGCAAAGTATTCATCACTTCATTCATCTTCTTTCCTCCATACTCAATGATTCGTACTGTAAACTAAAATGAAAGTTGAAGACCCGCCAGCCCTTCTGGTACAATGGTTTCACCACAAATCCAAGTAC
>NZ_QWLE01000202.1:0-818 GCF_009917365.1 Neglectibacter sp. X4
ATAGAATACTGCTAAACTTTAAAACAAGCTTGAAGAGTATCTGTTAAGTCTTTCGGGCGTAGCAACTCTCCCCCCCACCATACACCGTTTTTTATTTGGTGGGCGTTTGCTTTAAAATCTTATGAAATGAAACAGAAGCGATAAATATATCAATTAGTTACTTCTTTCAATTTAATTTCTACTTTGTAATATTTTAAAAAATATGGTACAAACAAAAGAGCCCCTATTGTCAAAATCAACCAACCAATATATGTTCCTTGATTTTCAGGATAAAAATAATTTATAGCTAAATGAACTGGACGTAGAATAATTGTAATCACTCCCCATAATATTTCCAATTTTCTTTTCATCTTGTTTGCTTGCGCTTTTTGTTTCTGTAATTCCACCAAATTTTGTTCTGCCTTTTTTTGATAATTTTCCACTATAATCCTTTCTCCTGATAACAATTCATTTACATTTATGCCAAGAATGTCACATAGATCCATCATTATCGCTACATCTGGACAGCTTTTTCCTGTTTCCCATTTTGAAACCGCCCTATTACTAATGTTAAGCTTTTCTGCCAGCTGTAGCTGAGTAGGATTTTTTTCTTTACGACATTCAGCAATAAATTTTCCAATTTTTTCTTGATTCATTTCTTACCTCCTAGTTTTATCATACATAATAAGCATTTTTTTTGGAAGGAACTATTGGTTGATTCTCTAATTCAGCCATCAGTTGACTACTAGTACATCGAATAATGAATGCCGGCTATTAATAGCTACTTGCAACTTTACTTTTATATTGGCGGTGGACTTTATGTTCCTTCGTTTCACACA
>NZ_QWLE01000203.1:0-815 GCF_009917365.1 Neglectibacter sp. X4
CCTCTTTACCAACAAATCAAAGACCAGATAAAAGACGCTATTTTAAAAGAAGAATTAGTAGAGGGCGACGCACTTCCCTCTATTCGTGCCTTTGCAAATGATTTAAAGGTCAGCGTCTTAACAATACGGAGAGTCTATGATGAATTGGAACAAGAGGGATTTGTAACAAGCCAAGTCGGTATCGGCACTTTTGTTTCTACAAGCAATATTGAATTATTGCGGGATTCCAAGCGGCGGCTTGTGGAGAAAAAAATGCTTGATATGATTCAGACAGCGAAATCTTTGGGCATTAGTAAAGATGAATTAAATGCCATGATGGACATTTTATACGAGGAGGAAAACTAAATGGATAACATTTTAGAAGTATCTGGATTAAGTAAAAGGTATGGTAATTTTGCCTTGAAAGACATCTCCTTTTATTTGCCAGAGGGCTGCATCACGGGATTTGTCGGAATCAATGGAGCAGGAAAAACGACAACTCTCCGAAGTATCTTAGGGCTTACAAACAAAGTGTCTGGAAATATAAAGTTTTTTGGCATGGACATGGAGGGAAATGAAAGTAAAATAAAAGACCGCATTGGCATTGTGCTTGATGAAGGATGCTTTTATGATGAATTAACGCTCTCAGAAATGAAAAATGTAATTGCCTCCGCTTACAAAAATTGGTGCGAACAGGACTTTATAGATTACTTGGAACAGTTTTCATTGAATCCGAAGCAGAAAATCAGTACCCTGTCAAAAGGAATGCGGATGAAATACGCTTTAGCTCTGGCACTTTCTCATAAAGCGGAACTGCTTATCATGGATGAGCCAAC
>NZ_QWLE01000204.1:0-810 GCF_009917365.1 Neglectibacter sp. X4
TTCATAACTATAAATGAGTAAATACCAAATATTGCACAAAATAAAGACACCCGCTGCTGAATGATGTATCATTGAAGTACCAACAAACAACATACTCAAACAACAAGGGAGTGTCCGTTGCAAACAGTATACATCATTCCAACAGTATTTACAATTACTTTAAAACCTTAAAACTCGGATTATTTTTATCCGATGTGTACCTAAACCATCTGATGACTATCATTGTTTCCGTTTTCCTCCGTGGTTACAGGGGGAAAACTGTAGATTTCGCCGAAGTAAGTAACCAGCACAGAACCACAACCGCCTATTTCCTGAACCACGGCAAGTGGAATGATTCCGCTCTCCAGGATACTTTGAAAAATGCCGTCATACAGGTTATTTATCAGGAAGCGCAACGCTCAGGACAGCCTGTTTTCTGTATTGTAGATGATACGATTGCTTCGCATACCAGGCCTTCGTCACAGGCCGGGCATCCAATTGAAGCAGCGTACTTCCATCAATCCCATTTAAAGGGCTGTCAGGATTATGGGCATCAGATTGTTTCCGTCATGCTTTCCTGTAATGGACTCATACTGAATTATGCCAATATCCTGTATGACAAATCAAGATCAAAGATACAGAGTGTCCAGGAGATTGCAGATGAGCTTCCCGTGGCACCGGTGATTTCCTATTTCCTTTGCGACAGCTGGTATACCTCCGTAAAGGTAATGGACAGTTTTATCCGGAAAGGGTTTTATACGATCGGAGCGCTGAAGACCAACCGGGTCATCTATCCATGCGGGATCCGTCAGAAAGTCAGTGAGTTTGCCC
>NZ_QWLE01000205.1:0-606 GCF_009917365.1 Neglectibacter sp. X4
GTTTGCGTGCTCTCTGATGTGAATTTCATCACGCCAAAAATTGCCTTTAATGCTCCATGTGTTCAGTGCCTTTTCCCCTTCTTTACCGGGTTTATTTAATACCATATGAGTATGAAACAAGCGTTCGTCTTCTATTGCCCATATTGCTTTTAGCTCCTGACCGTCTGCACGATATGCCGCCCGCAGCTTCCTTATAAACTTCTCAACATCGCTTTTTGCGCTCTCTCGTTCTTCCGGTCTCTCTTCTGGCTTATATGTAAATGTTATGTATAAATCTCCTACTTTGAAATTTTCTTCTATTATGGCGTGAATTCTTCGGGTTAGCTGCCTCTTATTGCTTTTGATAACAGATTCTTTTGATGGGCGGTTTTTCTTCGCCCGTCTTCTAGTCTCCCTGTCCTTTTGGCAAGTTCTAACTATAATTTCTTCCCCTGCTATTGTAACTTCTTTCCACCTTTCAATTCTCGCCATTTTGTCCTTACTTCCTCCTTTCCATTTTTTCTATGTCGTAAACTTAAGCCTATAATCAAGGGGTAAAAGAGGACGTTTTTTCACCCTCTTCAAATCCTTTTTTGTATAAATCCGTAAACTGTTTACGGATTTATC
>NZ_QWLE01000206.1:0-794 GCF_009917365.1 Neglectibacter sp. X4
TGTGAATTTTTCCGGGAAATCTTTGGCGTTGAGGGAACCTGCGAACAAGAGATTATCCAAAATGGAATTGCTGCCTTAGAGCGTTTTATTGCGGAGATTGGCCTTTCTCAAAGACTGGAAATAGAGGAAAGAGATTTTGCTAAGTTGGCTGAACAGACGCTGAATGGAAGACCGTTTATCGGATGGGGCCTGGCAGGGCTTTCTGCCGCAGATATAGAAAAAATTTATAGAAAATGCCTGGTATGTGTTGCATAAGCGCAACAGGTTTGCGAGTACACGCAACAAGATTTGTTATTTTCATAACAATTCCTTGCAAAAATCACATTTTTTCTTTGGCACAGTTTTTGCTCTAGTTAGAAATGTAATTATAAATTATGTCGGAATTTTTAAGGAGGAGAAAAATGAGTAAAGCGAAATCACTGGTTGCTCTTGCAAAAGGCGATGATATTCAGGCAAATGTAACAAAGGTATTTGACCTGATGGGCGGTGTTACCAATGTCATTCGCAAAGGGACTACTGTGGTTCTAAAACCAAACGCAGGACATGCGGAACCACCAGAAACTTCTGTATGTACCAATCCGGAGGTAGTAAGGGCGGTTATTCGCGAGGTAAAAAAGGCAGAACCGAAGAGAATTATCGTAGCGGAAGCTGCTGCAATTGGATGTGATACGATGGAATGCTTTAAGGTCAGCGGCATTCAGGCTGTTGCTGAAGAGGAAGGCGTTGAACTGATGGATATCAAACGCGACAAGGATTTGGTAAAGGTCGCAGTTCGCGGATTCCGCTCTAATATC
>NZ_QWLE01000207.1:0-791 GCF_009917365.1 Neglectibacter sp. X4
TTATACCGCCAACAGCCCCGTAAATCAATGATGTGGCTGGAAAAACTTACGCCCCGGCTTCCTCTTTCTGCCGCTTGTCGGCGTACTTGCGGAACACCTCATAAAGCTGCTGTTCCAGTTCCCGGCGTTTGGCCGCTTCCTGCTCCGGTGTAAATACCGGGGAGAGATTTTCCAGCGTGATTTCCTTTCCTTGAAAAGTCACGATTTCTGTTTCCTTTTTGTATCTGATATTCGTTATAAAATCACCTTTCCTTTCCATAGTTCGGTTGCCGCTTCAACTCTGCCAGCACTTCCGGCGGGATACGGTCAACCAGCCGTTGAATGTTGTGTAACTCGCTTTCCAGCTTTGCCCGTTCCATAACGCCTTTCATCTTGTCCTTTTCGCTGGCCTTTGCCCTTGCCTCCAGTTTTTCATTTTCTGCCAAGAGGTCATTTATCGTGACCTTGTATTTCTTCAACTGCCCGGAGAAGTTCTCCATCTGCGGAAACCACTTTTTGAGCATAGAGAGGGCTTCCTCTTTCTTCTTTCCGGCGTTAATTGGATTGATACCGTCCAGCGTGGCTTCAATCGCCCTCGCCTGTTTGGAGAGGGAAACCGCCTGTTTGAAAAGCCGGGTGGGGATATGCTTTCTTCCCGTTTTGCTTGCGCTCTCCCCACGCTCCAAGCTGGGGTACTTCTCCACCATATAGGCGTGAAAATCATCCTGCCATTTCGTCAGATTGGCCCGGTTGCCTATGATTTCTTTGGCGCACAGGCGGTTGTCTTTCGTCAGCGGAACAAAGGTCAAATG